>NZ_JBSFNQ010000007.1:0-158084 GCF_053981115.1 Streptomyces sp. NPDC003691
CGCTGACGCGAGAACCCGATAAAGGTCCCCGGCGTCGCCATCACCGTCACACCACCGGCCAGCGCCAGACTGCACTCCCCCTGACGCAACGCCTGCACCGCCAGATGGAGGGCGACGAGCGACGAGGAGCAGGCGGTGTCGACGGTGACCGCGGGGCCCTCCAGACCGAAGGTGTACGACACCCGGCCCGACGCGATACTCCCCGTACCGCCGGAGTTCATGGAGCCTTCGGCGCTGTCGGCCGAGCTTTCCAGCAGGGCCGCGTAGTCGTGGTACATCACACCGGCGAAGACTCCGGTACGGCTGCCGCGCAGCGACGCCGGGTCGATACCGGCCCGCTCGAACACCTCCCACGACGTCTCCAGCAACAGCCGCTGCTGCGGGTCCATGCCGATGGCCTCACGCGGCGAGATCCCGAAGAAGCCCGCGTCGAACGCGCCAGCGTCGTAGAGGAAGCCGCCGTCCTTCGTGTACGAGGTCCCCGGGTGGTCCGGGTTCGGGTGGTACAGGCCCTCCACGTCCCAGCCGCGGTCGATCGGGAAGCCGCCGATGCCGTCGCCGCCGGAGGCGACGAGCCGCCACAGTTCCTCCGGGGAGGACACCCCGCCGGGGAAGCGGCAGGCCATACCGACGATCGCGATCGGCTCGTCTGACGACCGGTCGGCGACGGGTGCGCTGGGCAGTGCGGGGGTGTCGCCCGCGAATTCCTCGCGCAGATGGCGGGCGAGGTCGTTGGGCGTCGGATAGTCGAAGATCAGGGTGGCGGGCAGCCGGAGGCCGGTGGCCGCGTTGAGCCGGTTCCGCAGCTCGACGGCGGTCAGCGAGTCGAAGCCCAGATCACCGAAGGCACGGCCGGGTTCGACCTCGTCGGCGGAGGCGTAGGCCAGCACTCCGGCGACCTGCGCGCGGATGACGCCGAGGAGTTCCTTGAGCTGCTCCGCGGGGGCGAGGCCGGCGAGGCCGGATACTCCCGCGACACCCGTGACATCGGTGACGACACGGCGGACCCGGGTCCGGACCATGCCCCGGAACAGCGGTGACAGCGCGGCGCCTGCCGCGGCCCGGGCCCGCAGGGCCGGCAGGTCGAGCACCATGGGGACGAGGACGCCGTCGGAGCCGTCGCCGGGCGCGGTACCGGACAGGGCGGTGCCTGAGATCGCGGTGTCGAGGAGAGCGGTGTCGAAGAGTGCGAGACCCTGCTCCGCGGTGAGCGCGCCGACGCCGGAGCGGGTGATGCGGTCGATGTCGTCCTGGGCGAGGGTGCCGGACATCCCGCCGGTCTGCTCCCACAGGCCCCAGGCCAGGGAGTGGGCGGGCAGCCCCTCGGTCCGGCGCAGCCGGGCCAGCGAGTCCAGGAAGGCATTGGCGGCGGTGTAGCTCGCCTGGCCCGCGTTGCCGAAGACGCTCGCGGCGGAGGAGAAGAGTACGAATGCCGTCAGGTCGTGGTCGCGGGTGAGTTCATGGAGGTGCCAGGCGGCGTCGACCTTGGGCCGCAGGACCGCACCCACCCGCTCCGGCGTCAGCGACGACACCACACCGTCGTCCAGCACACCCGCCGTATGCACCACCGCACCCAGACGCTCACCGTCCAGCAGAGCGGCCAGCGCCTCACGGTCAGCCACATCACAAGCCGCCACACGCACCCGGGCACCCAGCCCGGACAGCTCCGCCTCCAACCCCTCCGCCACCGTCCCACGACGGCTCACCAACAACAGCTCCCGCACCCCGTACGCCACCACCAGATGACGCGCCACCAAACCACCCAGACCACCCGAAGCACCCGTAACCAGAACGGTCCCGCCGAAGGGGGCGGGCGTCGTGGCGGGTTCGGCGGTCGTGGCGCGGGCCAGCCGCGGCACGTACACCTTGCCGTCGCGGACGGCGACATGCGGTTCGCCGGAAGCGAGCACCCCGGCGAGCAGTCCGGCCGGGGCCTCGCCCTCGACGACGGTGAACCGGCCGGGCTCCTCGGCCTGGGCGGCGCGTACGAGACCGGACACGGCGGCGCCGACCGGGTCGCCGGGCTCGACGAGGAACACCAGGCGGGCCGGGTCCTGGTCCGCCGACCGGAGGAGGGAGAGGGCGCGGGTGACGGCCCGGTGGGTGTCCTCGACGGTCGTGTCGCCGGAGCGGGCGGGCCGTACGGGGACGAGGACGGTGTCCGGACCGGTGTCCGGGCCCGCCCCTCCGTACGGCGGCCGGGTGTCGTCGTCGCCGAGGGTGGTCCAGGCGCCGGGCTCCGCCGGGGTGACCGGGACCGGGACCCATTCGAGGGCGTAGACGGCTCCGGAGGGTCCGTGGGCGGTGGCGGCGGGATCCCCGGTGAGGGGGCGCAGGACGAGGGAGTCCACCTCGGCCAGGGGGGCGCCGGACGGGTCGGCGAGGGTGACGCGGACCGCGTCGGTCCCGGCGGGCGCGATCCGGACGCGGGCCGCGGTGGCGCCGGTCGCCGCCAGGGTCACCCCGGACCAGGAGAACGGCAGATGTGCCCCGGCGCCGAGGAAGGTGCCGAGTCCGATGCCGTGGAGGGCGGAGTCCAGCAGGGCCGGGTGGAGTCCGAAGCCGGCGGGGGCGGCGTCGAGGGCGATCTCGGTGAACACCTCGTCACCGCGCCGCCAGGCGGCCCGGAGTCCGCGGAAGGCGGGCCCGTAGGTGAAGCCCGCTTCGGCGAGACCGGGGTAGTAGTCGTCGATATCGACGGCTTCGGCCCCGGCGGGCGGCCATTCGGTGAGGCCCTCGCCCGTGGCGGTGGCGGCGGTGCCGAGGGTGCCGGTGGCGTGCCGTACCCAGGTGTCCTCGGTGTTCTCCGGCCGGGAGTACAGGTTCAGGGACCGTCGTCCGGTGGAGTCGGCGGCACCGACGGCGATCTGGACGACGACGGCGCCCGCCTCGGGGAGGACGAGCGGGGCCTCCAGGGTGAGTTCCTCGACGGCGTCGCAGCCGACCTGGTCGCCCGCGCGGATCGCCAGCTCGACCATCGCGGCGCCGGGCAGCAGGACGGTGCCCGCGACGGTGTGGTCGGCGAGCCACGGGTGGGTGCGCAGCGAAAGGCGGCCGGTGAGCAGGGAGCCTTCGGCGTCGGCGAGGCCGACGGTGGCACCGAGGAGGGGGTGGTCGGCGGCGGTCAGTCCCGCGGCGCCGACGTCGCCCACCCAGGTCGCGGGCGGCTCCAGCCAGAACCGGGTGCGCTGGAAGGCATAGGTGGGCAGGTCGATCCGGCGGGCGCCGGACGCGGCGTAGAACGCCTGCCAGTCGACGCCCGCGCCCTGGGCGTGGATCCGGGCGAGCGCGGCGACGACGGACCGGTCGTCGCGCAGGGCCGCGGTGAAGCGGCCTTCGGCGACGCACTCCTGGCCGAGGGCGGAGAGGACACCGCCGGGGCCGAGTTCCAGATAGTTGGTGACCCCCCGGTCCTCCAGCCAGCGCATGCCGTCGTGGAAGCGGACGGCGGCGCGGACATGGCGCACCCAGTAGTCGGCGTCGGCGGCGACGGGTTCGCCGGTGACGTTGGAGACGACGGGCACGCGCGGTGCCTCGTACGCCAGCCCCTCGGCGACGGTCCGGAACTCGGCCAGCATCGGGTCCATGAGGTGCGAGTGGAAGGCATGGCTCACCCGCAGGCGCTTGTTCTTCCACCGCGCGGCGAGTGCGAGAACGGCGTCCTCGTCGCCGGACAGGACCACCGAGCGGGGCCCGTTGACCGCCGCGATGTCGACGCCTTCGTGCTCGGCCAGGAGCGGGCGTACGTCGTCTTCCGAGGCTTCCACGGCGACCATCGCGCCGCCCTCGGGCAGGGCGCCCATCAGCCTGCCGCGAGCCGCGACCAGGGTGCAGGCGTCGTCGAGCGAGAGCACCCCGGCGACATGCGCGGCCGCGATCTCGCCGACCGAGTGGCCGGTGACGAACTGCGGCCGGACACCCCAGGACTCCATCAGCCGGAAGAGGGCCACCTCGACCGCGAACAGTGCGGCCTGGGCGTACTCGGTCCGGTTCAGCAGTTCGGCGTCGTCGCCGAAGACGGTTTCCTTGAGCGGGAGTTCGATGCGTGCGCAGACGGCGTCGAACGCCTCCGCGTACCCGGGGTACGTGTCGTACAGCTCCCGGCCCATACCGGGCCGCTGGCTGCCCTGCCCGGTGAACAGGAACGCGAGCTTGCCGCCCGCGACGGCCGCCGTGGTCCCGGCGGACTCCAGTCCGGCGGTGAGATCGGCCAGGGTGGTGCCGGAGAGGGCGGCCCGGTGCTCCAGGGCGGCCCGGCCGGTGGCAAGGGAGTAGGCCACGTCCAGCGGGTCGAGGTCCGGGCGGGCGGCGACGAACTCCGCGAGCCGCTCGGCCTGGGCCTTCAGCGCGGCGGAGCTGCGGCCCGACAGGGGCCAGACGAACTCGGCCGGGCGGACGGTCTCCACCGGCTCCGCGCCGGATTCCGGGGCGCCGCCGTCCGCGGCCGTGCGCGCTGTCGTCCCGGCCTCGGAGGCCGTCTCCGCCGCGCCGTCGGCGGCCTCGCCGGACCGGACGGTGATCGGCGCCGCGCCGCCCTCACCGGCGGCGGGCTCGGGGGCCTGCTCCAGGATCGTATGCACATTGGTGCCGCTGATGCCGAACGACGAGACCGCCGAAAGCCGGGGGCGGCCGGTCTGCGGCCACGGCCGCTCCTCGGTGAGCAGCCGTACGGCGCCCGCCGCCCAGTCGACATGCGGCGTCGGCTCGTCGACGTGCAGGGTCCGCGGCATCACACCGTGCCGCATCGCCATCACCATCTTGATGACACCGCCGACGCCCGCCGCGGCCTGGGTGTGGCCGACGTTGGACTTGAACGACCCCAGCCAGAGCGGCCGGTCCTGGTCGCGCTCCTGCCCGTAGGTCGCAAGCAGGGCCTGCGCCTCGATGGGGTCGCCGAGGGTGGTGCCCGTACCGTGCGCCTCGACCAGGTCGATCTGACCCGCGGTGAGCCGCGCGGACTCCAGGGCCTGCCGGATCACCCGCTGCTGGGAGGGCCCGTTCGGCGCCGTCAGACCGTTCGACGCGCCGTCCTGGTTGACCGCGGAGCCGCGGACCAGGCCGAGGACCCGGTGCCCGTTGCGCCGGGCGTCGGACAGCTTCTCGACGAGGAGCATGCCGACGCCCTCGCCCCAGCCCACCCCGTCGGCGGCGGCCGCGAAGGACTTGCAGCGGCCGTTGCGGGCCAGCCCGCGCTGGCGCCCGAAGTCGACGAACGGTCCGGGCGTGGCCATCACGGTGACACCGCCCGCCAGGGCGAGGGTGCACTCCCCCGAGCGCAGCGCCTGGGCCGCGAGGTGCAGGGCGACCAGCGACGACGAGCAGGCCGTGTCGATGGTGACGGCCGGGCCCTCCAGGCCCATGGTGTAGGCGACGCGGCCGGAGGCGACGCTGTAGGCGTTGCCGTTGCCGAGGTGCTGCTCGACGCCCTCGGGGACATCGACGAGCCGGGCCAGGTAGTCGTGGTACATGACTCCGGCGAAGACTCCGGTACGGCTGCCGCGCACCGACCCCGGGTCGATACCGGCCCGCTCGAACGCCTCCCAGGACGCTTCCAGCAGCAGCCGCTGCTGGGGGTCCATGGCAAGGGCCTCGCGGGGCGAGATCCCGAAGAACGCGGGGTCGAACTCGGCCGCGTCGTAGAGGAACCCGCCTTCGCAGGTGTAGTCGTCGGCGCGCAGCGACGGGGTGTCCCAGCCGCGGTCGGCGGGGAAGCCGCCGACGCCGTCGCCGCCCCGCGACACCAGCTCCCAGAGGTCTTCGGGGGACCGGATGTCGCCGGGGTAGCGGCAGCTCATGCCGACGATCGCGATGGGTTCGGCGTCCCTGGCGTCGACTTCCTGCAGGCGCCTACGGACCTGCCGCAGGTCGGCAGTGACCCGCTTGAGATAGTCGAGCAGTTTGCCCTCGTCCGCCACCAACGCCACTCCTCAGCCGAAGCCCTGGACCCGAATCGGGTCAGGAAAGTCCCAGTTCCTTGTCGATCAGGTCGAACAGCTCGTCCGCGTCGGCGGACTCCACATCGACGTCGGCGCGCTCGTCCGCCCGGGCGGCGGCGTTCCACCGGCCCAGGAAGTCCCGCAGCCGTCCGTCGATCGCGGCACGCGCCTCCGCGTCCAGCGCGGCACCCGCGAGGGATGCCTCCAGCCGGTCCAGCTCGGCCAGCCCCGGCACCACCTTCGGCACCCCGTCGAGCAGGATCTCCGCGCCCAGATGGGCGGCGAGGGCCTGCGGTGTGGGGTAGTCGAAGATCAGCGTCGCGGGGAGCCGGAGGCCCGTACCGGCGTTGAGCTGGTTGCGCAGCTCGACCGCGGTCAGCGAGTCGAAGCCCAGCTCGGTGAAGGGCTGGTGCTCGCCGATGCCGCCGGTTCCGCCGTAGCCGAGTACGGCGGCGGCGTACGCCAGCACCAGGTCCAGCAGCACCTGGCCCCGCTCGGACTCGGGCACTCCGGCGATCCGCTGCTTCAGCGTGTCGACGGCGCCGGGGTCGGCCTCCCGCGCCTTGCGCGCCCGGGGCCTGATCAGCCCCCGGAGCAGCGGCGCGGGCTGCCCCTGGCCGCGCATGGCGGCCAGGTCCATCCGCATCGGCATCAGGACCGTCTCGTCGCCGGTGAGCGCGGTGTCGAAGAGCGCGAGCCCCTCTTCGGCGGTCAGGGCGGCGACTCCGGCCCGGGTCATCCGGGTCAGATCGGCCTCGGCGAGGCCGCCCGCCATCCCGCCGCCCGCCCACAGCCCCCAGGCGAGGGAGTGGGCGGGCAGCCCTTCGGCCCGGCGCCGCTGCGCGAGGGCGTCGAGATAGGCGTTGGCCGCCGCGTAGTTGCCCTGTCCGGCGCCGCCGAAGGTACCGGCGACGGAGGAGAAGAGGACGAACGCGGTCAGGTCGAGTCCGCGGGTCAGTTCGTCGAGGTTGGCCGCGGCGTCGGCCTTGGGGCGCAGGACGGTGTCCAGGCGCTCCGGGGTCAGTGCGGTGAACACGCCGTCGTCGAGGACGCCCGCGATATGGACGACCGCGGTCGGCGGCAGTTCCGTCAGCAGGGCGGCCGTGCTGTCCCGGTCGGCGATATCGCAGGCCCGTACGGTGACGGCGGCACCCAGTCCGGTGAGTTCGGCGGCGAGTTCCGCCATCCCGGGGGCGGCTTCGCCGCGGCGGCTGACGAGGACGAGGTCACGGGCCCCGTGCCGGGCCACCAGATGCCGGGCGAAGAGTCCGCCGAGGGCGCCGGAGGCCCCGGTGACCAGGGTCCGGCCGCCGAAGACGGTGGGCGCGGCGGTCTCGGTGGTACCGGGTGCGGCCGTCGTGGTCACGGCCCCGGTCGCGCCGGGCCCGGTCGCGCCGGGCCCGGTCGTGTCCGTTCCCGCGTCTGTTCCCGCGCCTGCGGTCGCCGTAGTCGCGGTCGCGGTGGTAGCGATCGCCGCGGTCTCGGTCGCGGCGACCCGGGCGAACCGGGGCGCGCAGGCGGCCCCGGCCCGGAGCGCGAGCTGCGGTTCGGTGCCGCCGAGGGCGAGCACCGCGGGCAGGACCGCCGCGAGGTCGGTGGCACCGTCCGTGTCGACGAGTGCGATCCGGCCGGGGTTCTCCGACTGCGCGGTGCGCAGCAGACCCCAGACCGCGGCGCCCGCCAGATCCTCCGGGCCGCCGTCGGTGCCGACGGCCCGCCGGGTGACCACGGTCAGCCGCCGGTCGGCGAACCGGTCCTCGGCCAGCCACTCCTGGACCAGCCGGAGCGCCCGGTGGACGGCCTCCCGGACGGTTCCGCCGCCGGCGGCGACGACGATGCCTTCGGGGGCGCCGGTCAGTGCGGCGAAGCCGTCGGCACCGGCACCGAGCCCGATCCCCGTGCCGCCGTCGTCACCCACCACGGTGTACGGCACCGGGGTGCCGGTGACCGGCACGGGTGCCCACTCCAGGCGGAACAGGGACTCGTGGTAGACGGTGCGGGCGGCCCGCAGCGCCTCCGGCGAAACCGGCCGCAGCACCAGGGAGTCGACGGTGGCGACCGGACGGCCGGTGCCGTCGGCGACGGAGAGCCGGACGGTGTCCGGCCCGGCGGGCGAGAGCCGGACCCGCAGCGTATGGGCGCCGACCGCGTGCAGGGTGACGCCGTTCCAGGAGAACGGGAGCCGGCCTTCGCCGGTCTGTTCGATCAGGGTGCCGAGGCCGACGGCGTGCAGCGCGGCGTCGAGCAGCGCGGGGTGGAGTCCGAAGGCGGCCGCGTCGCCCTGGGCCTGCCGGGGCAGGGCGACTTCGGCGAAGACCTCGTCCCCGCGGCGCCAGGCGGCGCGCAGCCCCTGGAACACCGGCCCGTAGCCGAAACCGGCGTCGGCCAGGCCGGGGTAGAGGCCGGAGACGTCGACGGCCCCGGCACCGGCGGGCGGCCAGCTCTCGCCGCCGGCGGGGTCGGCCGGTCCGGCGGCGGTGAGGAAGCCCGCGGCGTTGCGGGTCCACTCCTCGTCGGCCCAGCCTCCGTCGGCGCGCGAGTAGAGCGCGACGGGACGGCGGCCGTCGACGGCTGCGCCCACGGCGACCTGGAGCGCCACTCCGCCCTGGTCGGGAAGGACCAGCGGGGCTTCGAGGGTGAGTTCCTCGACCCGGTGGCAGCCGAGGTGTTCACCGGCCCGCAGCGCCAGCTCCAGCATGGCCGTGCCGGGCAGCAGGACGGTGTCCGAGACGGCGTGGTCGACGAGCCACGGGTGGGTGCGCAGCGACAGCCGCCCGGTGAAGAGGTGTCCCTCGCCGTCGGCCATCGGGACGGCGGCGCCGAGCAGCGGATGGTCGGCGGGTGCCAGGCCCAGGGAGGTCGCGTCGCCCGCGGGCGCGGACTGCACCTGGGGCCAGTACCGCTGCCGCTGGAAGGGGTAGGTGGGCAGCGGGATCCGGCGGCCGCCGGGGGCGAAGGCCGCCCAGTCGACGGGGGTGCCGTGGACATGGACCCGGGCGAGACCGGTGAGCAGGGAGCGGATCTCCGGCCGTCCGGACCGCAGCAGCGGTACGCCGTCGGCGAGGCCGGACAGGATGCCGTCGGGACCGATCTCCAGGAAGGACGTCACACCCCGGCCGCGCAGCTCCTCCAGCGCGTCGTGGAAGCGGACCGCGTCGCGGACATGCCGTACCCAGTACTCGGCGTCGACCCGCGCGGGCTGACCGGCGATGGGCACACTCGCCCGCTCGTACGAGAGCTTCTCCGCGACGGCCCGGAAGTCGGCCAGCATCGGGTCCATCAGATGCGAGTGGAAGGCATGGCTGACCCGCAGCCGCTTGTTCTTCCAGCCCGCGGCAAGCTTGAGTACGGCTTCCTCGTCGCCGGACAGGACCAGCGAGCGCGGGCCGTTGACCGCCGCGATGTCGACGCCATCGGTCAGCAGCGGGCGTACGTCCTCTTCCGAGGCCTCGACGGCGACCATCGCGCCGCCCTCGGGCAGCGCGCCCATCAGGCGGCCGCGGGCGGCCACCAGCGTGCACGCGTCGTCCAGGGACAGCACCCCGGCAACGTGCGCGGCCGCGATCTCACCCACCGAATGACCCGCCAGGAAGTCCGGCCGCACACCCCACAACTCCACCAGCCGGAACAGCGCCACCTCGACCGCGAACAACGCAGCCTGCGTGAACTCCGTCCGGTTCAGCCTCTCGGCATCATCACCGAACACCACATCCCTCAACGGCAGTTCAAAACGCTGGCACACCGCGTCAAAGGCCTCGGCGTACACCGGGAACGCCTCGTACAGCTCCCGGCCCATACCGAGCCGCTGACTCCCCTGACCACTGAACAGGAACGCCAGGCCGCCGGGACGGGTCTCGCCGGTGACGGTGCCGGGGGCGCCGTCGGCGACGGCCCGCAGGCCGTCGAGCAGCTCGGCGCGGTCCGCGCCCGGCACCACGGCCCGGTGCGGCATGGCCGCCCTGGTGGTGGCGAGGGAATGGGCAACATCGGCGGGGTGCCGGTCGGCGGCGTACTCGGCCAGCAGGGCGGCCTGTTCGCGCAGCGCGGCCTCGGTACGGGCCGACAGGACCCACGGCAGTACGGCGTCCCCGGCGGGCCCCGCCGTGATCACCGGCTCGGACTCGGGCTCGGGCTCGGGTACGTACTCGATGATGGTGTGGGCGTTGGTGCCGCTGACCCCGAAGGAGGAGACTCCGGCGCGGCGCGGCCGGTCGGCGGGCCATTCGCGGGCCTCGGTGAGGAGTTCGACGGCGCCCGCGTCCCAGTCGACGTGCGACGACGGCGCGTCGATGTGCAGGCTGCGGGGCAGCACGCCGTGCCGCATCGCGAGGACCATCTTGATGACGCCCGCGATACCGGCGGCGGCCTGGGTGTGCCCGATATTGGACTTCACCGAGCCCAGCAGCAGCGGCCGGTCCGCCGGACGGCCCTGGCCGTACGTGGCGAGCAGCGCCTGGGCCTCGACGGGGTCGCCGAGGGTGGTGCCGGTGCCGTGCGCCTCGACGGCGTCGACATCGGCCGGGTCGAGTCCGGCGTTGGCCAGGGCCTGGCGGATGACGCGCTGCTGGGAGGGTCCGTTGGGGGCGGTCAGCCCGTTGGACGCGCCGTCCTGGTTGACCGCCGAGCCGCGGAGCACCGCGAGGACGGGGTGCCCGTTGCGGCGGGCGTCGGAGAGCCGCTCCAGCAGGACGACACCGGCGCCCTCGCCCCAGCCGGTGCCGTCGGCGCCGTCCGCGAACGCCTTGACCCGGCCGTCGGGGGCGAGCCCGCGCTGATGGCTGAACTCGACGAAGGCGCCCGGGGTCGCCATCACGGTGACACCGCCCGCCAGGGCGAGGGTGCACTCGCCCTGGCGCAGGGCGTGCGCCGCCCAGTGGAGGGCGACCAGCGACGACGAGCAGGCCGTGTCGACGGTGACCGCCGGGCCCTCCAGGCCGAAGGTGTAGGAGATCCGGCCCGAGAGCACGGCGGCGGCGTTGCCGGTGCCCATATAGCCCTCGATGCCTTCGGTGGCGGAGGCCCACAGCAGGGGGGCGTAGTGCTGGCCGTTGGTGCCCGCGAAAACGCCGGTACGGCTGCCGCGCAGGGTGTCGGGGTCGATACCGGCCCGCTCGAACGCCTCCCACGCGGTCTCCAGCAGCAGCCGCTGCTGCGGGTCGGTGGCCAGGGCCTCGCGCGGCGAGATCCCGAAGAACGCGGGGTCGAAGCGGTCGGCGTCGCGGAGGAAGCCGCCGGCGCCGGTGTAGCTGCCGCCGCGTTCGGAGTCGGGGTCGTAGAGGGAGCCGAGGTCCCAGCCCCGGTCGTCGGGGAAGCCGCTGACGGCGTCGGTGCCTTCGGAGAGCAGCCGCCAGAACTCCTCGGGGGTGCTGACCCCGCCGGGGAAGCGGCAGCTCATGGCGACGATGGCGATGGGGTCGTCGTCGACGGGCGCGACGGCGGGCGCGGCCGGGCCGCCCGTGGTCTCGTCGTCGCCGGTGAGCCCGGCGCGCAGTTGCGCGGCGAGCAGCAGCGGCGTCGGATAGTCGTAGACCAGGGTCGCGGGGAGTTTGAGCCCGGTGGCGGCGCGGAGCTGGTTGCGGAGTTCGACCGCGGTCAGCGAGTCGAAGCCGAGGTCGCGGAAGGACCGGCCGGGGTCGACCGCCTCGGGTCCGGAGTAGGCGAGGACTCCGGCGACCCGGGTGCGGACGAGGTCCATCAGGACCCGGTCGGCCTCGGCGGGCGGCAGCCCGTCGAGGGAGAGTCCGGTGCCGCGGTCGGCGACGACCCGGCGGGCCGTACCGCCGACCAGCTTGCGCAGCAGGGGCGCTACGGTGCCCGCGGTCAGACGGCGGGTGTCGAACCTCATCGGCAGCAGGACGGGAGCGCCGGTGGCGAGTGCGGTGTCGAAGAGGGCGAGGCCCTCCTCGGCGGTGAGGGCGCCGACCCCGGCCTGGGCCATCCTGGCCCGGTCGGTGTCGCTGAGCCCGGCGCTCATACCGCCCTGCTCCCACAGTCCCCAGGCCAGGGAGTGGGCGGGCAGCCCCTCGGTCCGGCGCAACCGGGCCAGCGAGTCCAGGAAGGCATTGGCCGCGGCATATCCGGCCTGGCCCGCGCCGCCGAAGACATTGGCGGCCGAGGAGAAGAGTACGAATGCCGTCAGGTCGTGGTCGCGGGTGAGTTCATGGAGGTGCCAGGCGGCGTCGACCTTGGGCCGCAGGACCGCGCCCACCCGCTCCGGCGTCAGCGACGACACCACACCGTCGTCCAGCACACCCGCCGTATGCACCACCGCACCCAGACGCTCACCGTCGAGCAGAGCCGCCAGGGCGTCGCGGTCCGCCACATCACAAGCCGCAACACGCACCCGGGCACCCAGCCCGGACAGCTCCGCCTCCAACCCCTCCGCCACCGTCCCACGACGGCTCACCAACAACAGCTCACGCACCCCGTACGCCACCACCAGATGACGCGCCACCAAACCACCCAGACCACCCGAAGCACCCGTAACCAGAACCGGGCCGGGTCCCTGGAAGGGGGCGGGGCCGGGCTCCGGGGGGCGGACGGCGGTACGGGAGAGCCGGGGCGCGTAGGCCCGGCCGTCGCGGAAGGCGAGCTGCGGTTCGCCGGACGCCAGGGCGGCCGCCGTGCGCTGCGGGCCCGCACCGCCTTCCAGATCGCCTTCCAGGTCGCTTTCCAGGAGGAGGTACCGGCCGGGTTCCTCGGTCTGTGCCGAGCGGACGAGTCCGGCGACGGCGGCACCGGCCGGGTCGCCGGGGGCGATCCGGAAGACGGTCGGGGCGGTGCCGTCGCTCTGGAGGGCCGCGAGGGCGCGGTGGACCTGGGTGTGGACGTACGGGGCGAGGGGTTCACCGGCCGCGGCGGGCTCGACCGTGATCTCCTCGGTGCCGTCCGGAAGTGCGGTGCCGTCGGCGGACAGGGTGACGGGCACCCACTCCACCTCGAACAGCGACTCGTGGTGGCCGGTGCGCAGGGTCGCCGGGTCGATATCGCGGAAGGTCAGCGCTTCAACGGCGGCGACGGGCAGTCCGTCGGAGTCGGCGACCGCGAGGGCGACGGTGTCCTCGTCGAGCGTGGTGATCCGGACCCGTACGGCGGACGCGCCGGTCGCGAAGACGGATGCCCCGGTCCAGGAGAAGCCCGGCCGTGACTCCCCCAGGGCCTGCTGGAGCAGGGCGGGGTGGAGCAGATAGCCCGTGGCCCGCAGCCCTTCGGGCAGGGCCGTCTCCACATAGGTGTGGTCGCCGTCGCGCCAGCGGCCCTCGCCGTCGGCACGGGCGCCGGGCGGCGGCCAGGCGGTGAGTCCGGCCGACGCGGCGCCGGCCGCCTCAACGGCACCGACAGCACCGACAGCACCGACAGCACCGACAGCACCGACAGCCAGGGTGCCGGTCGCGTTCCGCGTCCACTCGTCGGTCCCGGTCTCGGCCCGGGAGTGGATGCTCAGCGGGCGGCGGCCGTCGCCGTCGGCGGCACCGACGGTGACCTGTACGGCGACACCGCCCTCCGCGGGCAGGACCAGCGGTACGGCGACGACGAGTTCGGCGACCTGTGCGCATCCGGTGTGGTCACCGGCGGCGGCCGCGAGTTCGAGGAAGGCGCTGCCGGGCAGCACGGCCGTATCGCCGATGCGGTGTCCGGCCGCCCAGGGCAGGTCTTCGGCGGTCAGCCGGCCGGTGAAGAGCCGGCCGCCCGCGTCGGGCAGTTCCACGGCCGCGCCGAGGAGCGGGTGCCCGGCGCGGCTCTGGCCGACCGCGGCCGGGTCGGCGGACGGGCCGGTGACCGCGTGCAGCCAGTAGCGCTCGTGCTGGAAGGCGTAGGTGGGGAGGTCCACGGTCCGGGCGCCGGTGCCGCCGAACACGGCCCGCCAGTCGGGGGCGAAGCCACGGGTGGCGAGCGCGCCGACCCCGAGGAGCAGGGCTTCGGTCTCACCGCGGTCACGGCGCAGGGTGGCGAATCCGTCGGCGAGGGTGGACAGCACGGCGTCGGGGCCGATTTCCAGGAGCGCGGTGGCGCCCCGGGCCCGCAGCCACTTCAGGGCGTCGTGGAAGCGGACGGCGTCCCGGACGTGCCGTACCCAGTACCCGGCGTCGACCGTCTCGGGGAGTCCGGCGACCGGGATCCGGGCGGGCCCGTACGACAGGGACTCCGCGACGGTACGGAACTCGTCCAGCATCGGGTCCATGAGGTGCGAGTGGAAGGCATGGCTCACCCGCAGCCGCTTGTTCTTCCACCGCGCGGCGAGCGCGAGGACGGCATCCTCGTCGCCGGAGAGAACGACCGAGCGGGGCCCGTTGACCGCCGCGATGTCCACACCTTCGGCGAGGTGCGGGCGTACGTCCTCTTCGGAGGCCTCGACGGCGACCATCGCGCCGCCCTCCGGCAGCGCCCCCATCAACCGGCCGCGGGCGGCCACCAGCGTGCAGGCGTCCTCCAGCGACAGCACCCCGGCGACATGGGCAGCCGCGATCTCACCCACGGAGTGACCCGCCAGGAAGTCCGGCCGCACACCCCACGACTCCACCAGCCGGAACAGCGCCACCTCGACCGCGAACAACGCCGCCTGCGTGAACTCCGTCCGGTTCAGCGCGTCGGCATCATCACCGAACACCACATCCCTCAGCGGTAGTTCAAAACGCTCACACACCGCGTCAAAGGCCTCGGCGAACACCGGGAACGTCTCGTACAGCTCGCGTCCCATGCCGGGCCGCTGGCTGCCCTGTCCGCTGAACAGGAAGGCCGAGCGGCCCGGCTCCACCGCTCCGACGGCGGTGTCCGGCACGGGTGTGCCGGGGGTGCCGTCCGCGAGGGCGGTGAGGGACGCGAGCAGCGCGGTGCGGTCCCGCACGACCGCGACCGCACGGTGCTCCAGCGCCGCCCGGGTGGTCGCCGACGAGAAGCCGAGGTCCGTCAGACCGGCGGGGTCCGCGGCGAGTTCCGGCCGGTCATGGAGATGGGTGAGGAGTTTGGCGGCCTGTGCGCGCAGGGCCTCCTCGGTACGCCCGGTCAAGGCGACCGGCACCACCGGCAGGGGCGCGGCGACGGCCGTCTCCCCGGGCGGGGGCGGGGCCGGGGCCTCTTCGATGATGGTGTGCGCGTTGGTGCCGCTGACGCCGAAGGAGGAGATTCCGGCCCGGCGCGGCCGGTCCGGGTCGGCAGGCCAGGGCAGGGGTTCGGTGAGCAGCTCCACCGCGCCGGCCGACCAGTCGACCTTCGGGGAGGGCGCGTCGACGTGCAGGGTCCGCGGCAGCGTGCCGTGCCGCATCGCCATCACCATCTTGATGACGCCCGCGACTCCGGCGGCGGACTGGGTGTGCGCGATGTTCGACTTGACGGACCCCAGGCGCAGCGGCCGCTCCCGGTTCTGCCCGTACGAGGCGATGATGGCCTGCGCCTCGATGGGGTCGCCGAGTACCGTGCCGGTGCCATGGGCCTCGACGGCGTCCACCTCGGCGGGCGAGAGCCGGGCCTGGGCGAGCGCCTGGTGGATGACGCGCTGCTGGGAGGGGCCGTTGGGGGCGGTCAGTCCGTTGGACGCGCCGTCGGAGTTGACGGCGGAGCCGCGGACGACGGCGAGGACCGGGTGGCCGTTGCGGCGGGCGTCGGAGAGCCGCTCCAGCAGGAGGACGCCGACGCCCTCGCCCCAGCCGGTGCCGTCGGCGGCGGCCGCGAACGGCTTGCAGCGGCCGTTCCCGGCGAGTCCGCGCTGGCGGCTGAAGCCGATGAACGCCCCGGGGGTGACCATGACCGTCACACCGCCGGCCAGGGCCAGATCGCATTCGCCCTGGCGCAGCGCCTGTACGGCGAGGTGCAGGGCGACCAGCGAGGAGGAGCAGGCGGTGTCGACGGTGGCGGTGGGGCCCTCCAGTCCGAGGGCGTAGGCGACGCGTCCGGCGACGACCGCGGCGGCGCTGCCGGTGAGGGCGTAGTCCTCGGTGCCTTCGGGGGCGTCGTGGACGCCGACGCCGTAGCCGGAGAACGCGGCCCCGGCGAACACCCCGGTCTGGCTGCCGCGCAGCGACGCCGGGTCGATCCCGGCGCGTTCGACCGCCTCCCAGGAGGTCTCCAGCAGCAGGCGCTGCTGGGGGTCCATGGCGAGGGCCTCGCGGGGGGAGATGCCGAAGAACCCGGGGTCGAAGGAGCCGACTTCGCTCAGGAAGCCGCCCTCGCCGGTGGCGCTGCCGCTGTCGCGGTCGGCGTCGGGGCCGTAGAGGGCCCGGAGGTCCCAGCCCCGGTCCGCGGGAAAGGGGGAGACGGCGTCGCCGCCGGCGGCGACGAGCCGCCACAGCTCCTCGGGGGTCGCGATACCGCCGGGGAACCGGCAGCTCATTCCGGTGATGGCGATGGGCTCGGTGACCCGGCCCTCCACCTCGGCCAGCTTCTGCCGGGTCTGCTGGAGGTCCGTGGTGACCCACTTCAGATAGTCCCGGAGCTTCGCTTCGTCGGCCACGCCGATGCCACCTCTCCCACACGATGAGCCGCGCGCCGTCGGCAGCTTCCACCCGGTTCGGACGTCATGTGTGCGGGGCCGTCACCAGCGGAAAAGGCCGTCCCACCCGCAATTACGGCGTCAGTCTCAGCCAGCGCGAGGAGCCCGGACAACCCCTAGCCACCCCAGCGGGAGAGCCCCGGTTCAGGGGCACACCCGGCCCTGAAGCCCTGGTGGGAGCCCTGATCCGGGGGTGCGGGCGAACGTCCGCCGGAGAGCCGCCGGATGGTAGCCGCCGGGGCTCCGGCGGGAAACCCCTAGCCGGAACTGCCCGGGTCCCCGGGGCCCGTGGCGCCGTGCCGCTCGGGGGCCTAGGGGGTTCCGTGGGCCGAGCGGGCCTGCGTAGCTTCGCATCAGGCCGCGTCCCGCGACGTCCGGCCCGGCCCACGGCGACCGGCACGCACCACGGTCCGGGAGCCCGCGCCCGTGCGAAACGGCGACCCGGCGTGAGCCCACCGGCGGCCCGGGCCGTGTCCCTCCCCCGTCACGGCCCGGGCGACTCCGCCCGGTCATGCCTCCGGGGGCCGAGCAGGGCAAGGAACTGATCCCGTATGAAGGCACTCGTACTCGCAGGGGGCACGGGCAGCAGGCTGCGCCCGATCACCCACACCGGAGCGAAGCAGCTGGTCCCGGTGGCGAACAAACCCATCCTCTTCTATGTCATCGAGACCCTCGTCGACGCCGGGATCACCGATATCGGGATGATCGTGGGCGGGACCGAGGAGGAGATCCGGTCCTCCGTCGGCGACGGCGGCGGTTTCGGCGCCAAGATCACCTATATTCCGCAGGACCGGCCCCTCGGTCTGGCGCACGCGGTCCTGGTGGCCCGGGACTATCTCGGCGACGACGACTTCGTGATGTACCTGGGCGACAACTTCGTCATCGGCGGAATCGGCGGTCTGGTCCGCGAGTTCGAGGCGGAGCGGCCCGACGCGGCCATCATGCTGACCCGGGTGAAGGACCCCACGGTGTACGGGGTCGCCGAACTCGACGCCCGGGGACAGGTGGTGAACCTGGAGGAGAAGCCCCGGAATCCGGCCAGTGACCTGGCGGTCATCGGGGTCTATCTGTTCACCCCGGCGGTACACGAAGCGGTCCGGGCGATCGGCCCGTCGGCCCGCGGCGAGCTGGAGATCATCGACGCCATCCAGTGGCTGATCTCCCAGGGGCACACGGTCCGCTCCACCATGATCGACAACTACTGGAAGGACACCGGCAGCGTCGCCGAGGTGCTGGAGGTCAACCGGGCCGTCCTGGAGACCCTGGAACCGGCGCTCGAAGGCACTGTGGACGAGGAGAGCGAACTCGTCGGCCGGGTCAGGGTCGAGCCGGGCGCCGTCGTATCGCGGTCGCGGATCGTCGGCCCGGTCGTCATCGGCGCCGGTACGGAGGTCACCGGCTCCTATATCGGCCCCTGGACGTCGGTCGGGGGCAACTGCACCATCGACGGCAGCGAGATCGAGTACTCGATCGTCCTGGCGGGCTCTTCCATCGAGGGCGTCGGCCGGATCGAGGCGTCCCTGATCGGCAGGGAGACCCGGGTCACCCGGGCCGGCAGCCCCTCCCGGACCCACCGTCTCGTCCTCGGCGACCACAGCAAGGTGCAGATCACCTCATGAGCGCTTCCCGAAGGATCCTCGTCACCGGCGGCGCCGGCTTCATCGGCTCCTGCTTCGTCCGGCTGCTGCTCGGGCCGGAATCCCCCGTCCCGGTCTCCTCGGTCACCGTGCTCGACGCGCTGACGTACGCGGGCAACCGGGAGAACCTCGCCCCCGTGGCCGGCGACCCGCGGCTGACCTTCGTCCACGGCGACATCCGGGACACCGGGCTGGTCGACGGGCTGCTGCCCGGTCAGGACGCGGTGGTGCACTTCGCCGCCGAATCCCATGTCGACCGTTCCATCGCGGGCGCCGCCGAGTTCATCGGCACCAATGTGCTGGGGACCGGGACCCTGCTGGACGGGGCACTGCGGCACGCCGTCCCGGTGTTCCTCCATGTGTCGACGGACGAGGTCTACGGCTCCGTTCCGGCGGGTTCCACGACGGAGGAGCACCCGCTGCGGCCCACCTCGCCGTACGCCTCGTCGAAGGCGGCGTCCGATCTGATCGCCCTCTCCTACCACCGCACCCACGGCCTGGACGTGCGGGTCACCCGCTGCTCCAACAACTACGGCCCCTACCAGTTCCCCGAGAAGGTCATCCCCCTCTTCACCACCCGGCTGCTGGACGGCCTCGACGTCCCCCTCTACGGGAACGGGCTCAACGTCCGGGACTGGCTGCACGTCGAGGACCACTGCCGGGCGCTGTGCGCGGTCCTGGCGGAGGGCACCCCCGGCGAGGTGTACAACATCGGCGGCGGCACCGAGCTGACCAACCGCGAGCTGACCGGGCGGCTCCTCGCCGCCTGCGGCGCGGACGAGAGCAGGGTCCGGCCGGTCGCCGACCGCAAGGCCCACGATCTGCGGTACTCCGTCGACGACAGCAAGATCCGGGCCAAGCTGGGCTGGCGGCCGCGGCACTCGGCGGACGAGGGACTGGCCGCGACGGTCGCCTGGTACCGGGAGAACCGCGCCTGGTGGGAGCCGCTGAAGCACCACGCCGAGCCGCCTGCGGCGGGCTAGCGGGGCCGGGCCCCGAGGGGTGCTCCGCCCAGCGGGCGGGGGCTGCGGCAGCCGGTTCCCGCCGCTCGCGAGGCGACAAGCAGGCTCCGGCCGGAACACCTCCTCAGGGCCCGCGGGAAACGCCCCGCGGTACGCAGGACCGCGCGCCCCGGCCCCGGTGCGACACCCCCGGGCCCGGGGCGCGCTCAGACCTGCCCGGCTGCGGGTACGCCCGGTCCGGGCAGGGCCCGGCACACCGGACGCCGGGTCGCCTGCGGGGAAGGAGCGCGCATCGCGGGACGGGCGAGACTCCGCGAACACGGCCCCGGTCCGGGCAGGGCCCGGCACACCGGCCGCCCCGGCCCGCAGGGCTGCCGGCCACCACCGCCCCGCCCCGGCGGACACGCCGGCCCGGCACGCCCGGTCCCGCACGGCCGGGCGTGCCGTCGGGCCGCACCCGCGAGGGGCGCGGCCCGCGTCACCGGGAGGCGGGGCCCGTCGGTGTGGCCCGCCGCCCGGCGGATTCGGTGTGCCCCGCCGCCCGGCGGATCTCGGCCAGCAGCTCCGCCTGCCGGACGGCGATGTCGTCGGCCGCGGTCACCGTCCCGGCCCGGACCGCCCCGGCGAACGCCAGCACGGTACGGACGACCTGGTCGTCCGGGGCCAGCTCCCGCGGCTCGGGGCCCGCGCCCCGGTCGATCCGCAGGACCGGCCGGTGGCCGGCGGGCGGGGTGAAGGCCCGGTCGACGGTGATCCGGCCCGCGCTGCCGCAGAGTTCGTACGCCGAGCGGTAGCCGTGGTCCATGCCGAACTCCAGTTGCGCGGTGATCCCGCCGGGGGTCCGCAGCAGCGCCGCGCCCGCGGTGTCCACCGCCCGGCCGCCGCCCCGCTCCAGCACCGCGCCCACGACGCTCAGCTCCGGGCCGAGGAAGTGCAGCGCGGCCCGGACCGGGTAGAGCCCGATGTCCCACAGGGCGCCGCCGCCCAGCTCGGGCCGGTAGCGGATGTTCCCCTCGGGCGGGGCGGGAATGGTGAAGACCGCGGACAGCGAGCGGAGTTCGCCGACGGCGCCGCCGTCGAGGAGTTTCCGTACCTCCGCGTGCTGGCCGTGGTGGACGAACATCACGTTCTCCCGCAGCACCAGCCCCCGCTCCGCCGCCAGCCGCAGCAGGGCGCGGGTCCGTGCCGGGTCGGCGGTCAGCGGCTTCTCCGCCAGGACGTGCTTCCCGGCGCGGAGCGCGGCCCCGGTCCACTCGTCGTGCAGGGCGAGCGGCAGCGGTACGTACACCGCGTCGATGTCGTCCCGGGCCAGCAGCGCGGCATAGCCGTGGACCGCGGCGCAGCCGAACTCGCCCGCGGTGCGCGCGGTGCGCTCCGGGTCGCGCCCGGCGACGGCGGTGACGGTGACGGCCTCCGGGACCGCGGCCATCGCGGGCAGCATCCGGCGGCGGGCGATATCGGCGCAGCCCAGGACGCCGAAGCGGACGGGGTTCACCGGCCGGCCGCCTCGGCCGCGTACAGCAGGGAGAGCAGGGTCCTGGCCTGGACGTTGACCTGGCCGTGCCGGGTGAGTGCGGCGAGCTGGCCGGTGGTGAGCCAACGGTAGCCGGGCGGCGGCTCGGCCCCGGCCCGGCCGGGGCCGGCGTCGACGAGGAGATAGCGGCTCTCGGCGTTGAGGAAGCGGCCGCCCTCCTCGGAGTGCACGGCTTCGTAGCGGATCCGCTCCGGGGCGGCGTTCAGCACCTCGTCAAGGTACGGCGGCCGGTCCGCGGCGGACAGCGGGGCGTAGTTCCCGGGCGTGTACTGGACGGTGGGGCCGATTTCCACGGTGTCCCGGAAGCCCGCCTCCACCCGGGCGTGCGCCAGGACGTGCGGGACTCCCCCGGCGCGCC
The DNA here is from genome assembly GCF_053981115.1 of Streptomyces sp. NPDC003691. Taxonomy (NCBI): domain Bacteria; kingdom Bacillati; phylum Actinomycetota; class Actinomycetes; order Kitasatosporales; family Streptomycetaceae; genus Streptomyces; species Streptomyces sp. NPDC003691. Next base: position 20,914 of record NZ_JBSFNQ010000007.1, read on the forward strand.
GGGTGAGGAAGGCGGTGACACCGAGGCCATGGGGTTCGATGAGCGGCTGGGTCCAGCCGGTGACCTCGCGGTTGCCCGCCTCGACCCGGACGGCGACGACGCCGAAGAAACGGCCGTCCTCGCGGTCGACGGTGTCCGGGCCGCGCCGCCAGCCGGCGGTCCGGGCGAGCGGGATGCGTTCGGCGACGACGTCGTGGCGGCTGCGTTCGGCGGTCAGCCAGTCCAGGACCTCGGCGTCCGGGTGCAGGGCCGTATCCCCCGTCTCGGGGTAGGGCACACAGGACAGGACGGTCCGGGTGTCCATATTGACGGTGTTGTCGCGGTGCAGCAGCGCGGCGATCTGGCCGAGGGTGAGCCAGAGGTAGTCGTCGTGTTCCGGTACGTCGCCGAGGGCCTCGACGATCATGTTGCGGTTGCGCTTGCGGTAGAACCAGGAGCCGTGTTCGGACTGGAGGGAGTCGCCGAGCACCCGGCAGTCGGCGCCGCCGGTGAAGTACGGGAGGTAGCGCACGGGCGCGCCCCGGTGCACCCCGGTGTAGTTGCTCCGGGTGGCCTGGACCGTCGGGGAGAGCTGGAGCAGATTGGAGTTCCCCGGCTCCATCTTGGCCTGGAGCAGACAGTGCAGAACACCGTCGAACTCCTTGACCAGGATGCCGAGGATACCGATCTCGGGCTGCCGGATGATGGGCTGCTGCCAGTCGCCGAAGGGGCCCGGCGCGCCCCGCACGCTCAGGCCCTCGACGGTGAAGAAGCGTCCGCTGCGGTGCCCGAGATTGCCGGTGTCCTCGTCGAACGACCAGCCGTCCAGCGCGGCGAACGGGATCCGGTCGACCCGGAAGCGGTTCGCCCGGCCCCGGCCGGCCAGCCAGCCGAGGACCTCCGCGGTGGGGATGCGGGCGCCTTCGGCGGCGGCCGCCGACCGGGCGAAACGGTCGGCGGACGCACGGTCCCGGCGGCCTCTCAGGGGCTGTTCGCCGACCGGGAGGGCGGGTGCTGGCTGGGGCAAGGTTCGGCTTCCTGTCGGCGTACGGTACGGCGGCGGGCCGGTATCCGGGGGCGGGGACGGACTCGGGGGCGGGGGTGGGGGCGGACCCGGGGGCGCACGCGCCGGTCACTCGGCGGGCTTGGTGCTCCCGACCCAGCGGAAGACCCGGAGCGGGACGCCCTGATGGGTTTCGCTCTCGGCGGTGGGCTCGAAGTGCTCGTAGCGGTTGCCCAGCAGCAGCTTCAGGGTGTCGTCCGTGTCGGACACCCGGCGGATGCGCTGGACCTCGGGAAGATAGGGCGAGGTTCCGCCCCGCAGAACCACATTCGGCTCGGTCGGGCTCACGGCGGTGCTCCTTCCTGGGCGGTGCGGCGGACCGGCTCCGGGGCCGTCCGCCGTGGACGGACGGTCAGACCCCGGGCCGGTGTCCGGCGGTCCGGACGATCGCGGCGAGGACGAGCCCGTCACCGGCCGTCCAGCGGCCGGTGAACTCCCGGGGCGCGCCCGGGACGCCGCGGACGCTGCGGTCCGCCAGTCGTGCGGTGAACCCGCCGCTTTCGGGATCGATGTCGACGGTCGCCTCCTCGAATCCGAGCGGGCGGCGGGTGATCGGGTACCAGGTCTTGTAGATGCACTCCTTGGCGCTGAACAGCAGCCGGTCCCAGCGGACCCCGGGTCGGCTCCGGAGCAGTTCCTCGATCCGGATCTGCTCCTCCGGCAGCGCCACCGCCTCCAGGACCCCGGCGGGCAGGGCCTCGTTGGGTTCGGCGTCGATACCGAGGGAGACGACGTCCTCGGTGCGGGCAACGGCGGCCGCCCGGTATCCGGCGCAGTGCGTAATGCTCCCGGCCACCGCTTCGGGCCACAGGGGTTCCCCCCTGGGCCCGCGGAGCAGGGGCCGCTCCGCGATGCCGAGACCGGCGAGCGCCCGGCGGGCGCAGTGGCGGCCGGTGGTGAACTCGGAGCGCCGTTTGGGTACGGCGTCCCGGACGAGCGGCTCCTCCTCGGCCAGGAGGACCGCGTCCGGAGGATCCGTGAACGTCTCGTGGACGACGACACGGCCGGGCAGTATCCGTTCGATCATCAGCAGCTTCCCCGATGTTCCGGTGCCCGACCGACCGTCCGCCACGGGCAATCTCCAGCACGGTATGCAGCGGCCCGCGGACTGCGACACCCCTAGGTGCCCCCTAAAGCGACGGGTGGCGGCGGGACCCCCGGGGACCTGCACCGTGGCAGTCGGGCGGCGGGCACGGTAGCGTCGGTGGACAAGGTCCCCGAGGTGCCGAACCGGCCCCGACGGAGGGCCCGTTGACTCGGAGGACGGGGGGCGTTCATGCGTCGTCGGCGGTTGCGCCGGATCGCGGTGGTGGCGGTGGCCGGGCTGGTGACGACCGGCCTTTCGGGCTGCGGTCTGAACCGGGGCGACAGCTTCGACGACAATACGGCCCTCTCCGGGCGGATCACCTCGGTGCTGCTGGAGAACGGCGGCGGCGATGTCACCGTCCGGGGCCGCAAGGACGGTGCCGCACTCACCCTGGAGCGCCGGGTGGAGTACGGGGGCGACCGTCCGAAGAAGCCGACGTACCGCATCGAGAACAACGTCCTGGTGCTCGGCGGCTGCGGCAAGGACTGCTCCGTCGAGTACGAGGTGGAGGTACCGGAGAACATCCCCGTCCGGGGCAAGGTCTCCAACGGTACGGTCAAGCTCTCCCAGGTCGGCGCGGTCCGGGTGGAGACGGGCAAGGGCCGGATCGAGCTGAACGGTGTCACCGGCAAGGTCGAGGTGGTGACCGAGAAGGGCCGGATCACCGGGCGGAACATCAAGGGCGGCCCGGTCCGGGCGCAGTCCTCGGACGGCACGGTCCATCTGACGGCCCGCACCCCGGTCTCCGCGACGGTCCGCACCGACGGCGGCCGGATCAGCCTGCGCGTCCCCAAGGCCCGCTACAAGGTGTCGGTGGCCTCGGAGGGCGGCGACACCAATGTCGACATGGCCCATGACGCGGGCGGCCGCTACGGGATCACGCTCCGCTCGAAGGACGGCGACATCCTGCTCCAGGGCTCCTGAGCGGAGGTCCTGCTCCAGGGATCCCGTCCGGGCTCTGCTCCGGGCTTCCCGGCGGGCTCTGTTCCGGGGTCCCCGCGCGGCCGGGCGGGGGCCCTGCTCCAGGATGTGTGACCGGCCGGGCGGCCCGGTCCTTCCGGATGCGGGCCGCCGGGGCCCGCCGGAGAATGGAAGGGTCACGGGGGCCGATTCGGGAGCGCCAGACATGGGCCGCAGACGCGACGAAGACACCGGCGGCGGGACGCGCCGGAAGACGCCGTCCCGAGGCACCCGGGACGCCCGCGTCCGGCTTCCCGGATTCATGCGTGAGGACGGCGAGGACGATATCGGCCTGGGCGATCTGGTGTCCCGTGCGACCAGTGCCGTGGGCGTCCCGCCGTGCGGGGGCTGCACCCGCCGGGCCGAGCGGCTGAACCACTGGGTCACCTTCACCAAACGGCGCCGCTGAGGGCGGGGGCCGCGGCGGCAGAACACCGGGAGCCTGCCATGAGCGATGACGCCCCCCTGCCGGAGGAGGTGCTCCGGCCGCCGGAGCCCGCTTTCGTCTATGCGATCGGGCGGATGAGCTGCCGCTTCCCCGACCCCGGGGTGGAGAAGGAGTTCGCGCAGGCCGCCGGGCATGCCGACACCCGGGGCCGGACGGACACCGAGACTCTCCATACGGTGCTGGACCTGCCGGAGAACCGCTATCTGGCCCGGCAGTTGCAGTACGTGTTCTCGGTACGGGGCGTGGAGACGTACACGGTCCGGCCGCGCTGGCCGGAGGATTTCGACAAAATCATCGATGCGGTACGGCCGCAGCCGACTCCGCTCGACCTCGATGTACTGATCGGGGTGCGGGAGCCGGTCTCGCCCGCCGGCTGCGGCGGCCGCCCGCTGCCGCTGGTGGAGTTCGAGCAGTTGTACTCGTTCGACCGGACCGACCTCGTGAGCGCCGTGGAGAAACCGAAGGACATGCCGGCCAAACGGTTCCGGCGAACGGCGGACGAGGTACTGACCAAGCTGCTGGCGGTGGCCGAGAACGCGGGCGCCACCCCGGAGGACCGGGCCGCGAACTATCTGACCTGCCGGTACTCGGCGCTGTACATCAAGACGTTCGAGGCGTTCGCCGCCGATTCGGCGCTGACGTCGATCGATGTCCGGCCGGCGGCCGTCGGGGGTGACCGGGGCGTGGTGAGCTTCACCCTGTCGTTCACCCGGCGCGGCACGGATCTGACGGAGCGCTGGTCGGCCCTGGTCGACACCCGCTATCTGTACCCCTATCTGCTCACCCCGCTGGCGCCCTCGCTGTGACGGGCGCCCGGTGAGGAGAGCGGAAGGCCCGGAGGAAGAGGTGAGAACGGTGAACATGCCGGGATTCACGGCAGCCCCGTACCGAGCGGACGGCTTCCGCATCGCCCTGACGGACTGCGGCCGGGAGTGCCATCACGAATGCTGGTCGCAGTGCGAGCACAAGTACAACCCGACCGCCTGCATGAACAAATGCATGGGCCCGTGCGTGAGCGAGTGCGAGTACACGCCGGAGTGCTGGGACCGGCTCTACTGCGACGCCGACGGCTGCACCATGAGCGAGCGGCGATGCAGGCAGTTCGACGGTTCGATCACGGTGGATCCCCCGATCCGGATCAGCGCGACCTGCGATATCTGAGCCTCCGTCGCGTGACCGTCGCGCGACACCCTCCCGGTCCCGGAGCGTCACTCCGGGACCGGAACCGTGTCCAGATACGAGATGCGCTTCGTCTGCTCGCCGCCGGGGCCGTCGGCCTGGATGTCGTACTCCCTGATCAGCACCCGCATGGCCCGCTCCCCGACCTTCGCCGGGAGGTGGGCCTCCCCCTTCCAGACACCCACCGCGCCGCCCGCGGGATCCTTGACCAGTGGGACGGGCGGATGGTCCTCGACGGTGAGCCAGCCGGCCTCGTCGAGGAGGCTGGTGCTGCGGAACTGCACCACGGCTGTGATGCCCGAGGTCAGTCCGTCCAGGCCGTCGAGCGGCGCGGGCCCCACGACCGTCACCTTCACCGGGGAGCCGGCGGCGGTACCGCCGACCTCGGTGCGGGCGCGCCGGTAGGCGGGCAGCTGGACGAATCCGGCGTCGGCCACCGGGGAGAGCCGCAGATCCTTGGGGGAGGTCAGCGAATCGGGCTGGAAGCGGACGACCCGGAGCCGGACGAAGGGCTGGTAGTAGTTGGTGCCCTTGAACCGGAGTTCGGCGTACCAGAGTTGCCGCTGCTCGTCGTACTCGACCGGGTAGCCGAGAACGTGTCCCGCGAAGCCCAGGTCGAGATCGGTCGTATAACCGGTGAGATCGTCGGGTCCGGGGTAACCGACGGGATCGTTCGGCGGTCCCATCGACGCGCCGGGCCGGATCGGGTCGATGGCCCAGGCGGTGGCCCACTCCCGGTCGTGGGACGGAGTCGCGGTCCCCACGACGCGTACGCCGAGGAGTTCGCCCGTGCCGGTGGCGTACCAGGGCCGTTTCAGATGGACGCGGACCCAGCCCTCCTCGCGGATGCTGACGGTGGTGTTCCCGGTCACCGTCCGCGACCAGTTGAAGGCGGGCAGCACGGAGTGCACTTCGGGCGCGGGCGGCGCGACGGTCGACGGGACATGGAGGGTGACCGGGGGGCCGGAGCGGGTCACCGGCGGTACCGCGTAGGACACCTCCACCGGTTTCCCGTCCGGAATCGTGCTTCCGCCGGTCCGGGTGATCTTCCCCGCCTTGTGGTCGACCGTGTAGTCCGGCCCGTCCCGGTAGGTGGTGCCCGGCGGTGCCGGAGTGGCGGCGGCGGTGAGCGCCGGTACGGACGCGCGGACCGTCACCGTGCCCGGGACCAGGGCGGTTCCCAGGTCCGCGGGGAGGGTGACGGTGCTGCGGCGCATGAAGTAGGGCACGAACCGCGAGGTGCCGACGGGGGTGAAGGTGACGAGCCGGTGCCGGGTGTCGCCCGGATCGTGCCGGGCCCGGAACGGCAGGGCCGTCAGGGCCGGTCCGCCGGGTCCGGAGAGCTTCGCGGCAGTTTCGGCCGGCGGCCGGAGCACGGCGGCCGAGGGGGCGTCCTTCGCTTTCGGCAGGCCCGGGTCGTCGTTGGTGTCGGTCCACGACGTCTCGCTGTGCACGGTCAGGGTGGAGGCGCCGTGGACGCTCATGGACGGATCGTCGAGGAGATACGCCGTGGCGCCCGGTTCGCGCAGGATCCGCGCCCCGGCGAAGACCGGTGCCTTGACGGGGCAGCGTACGGCGTGGACGAAGACGAGGTCCGTCGCGGGGGTGAGCTGCCCCAGCCGCCCCGAGCGGGCCGCGGCCAGGGCGGCCGCCAGGTCCGCGGCGGGCAGCCCGGGGGTATCGGCGTACCAGCGCCAGGGGCCGAGGAGTTCCTCGTCGCCCGCGGCGAGAAGCGAGCTGAGGACGGCCGGGAAGTCGGCCGCCGGGGCCAGGGTGACCCGGACGGTCCGGGCCGCGAGGTCGGCCACGGCGGTGGACACGGTGCTGTTCATGGGCCCGGCCTGAACGATCAGCCGCATCGGCAGGCGCGCGTACCAGCCGGGGCCTCCGGCGGGCCAGGCGGTGAGCAGTTCGGGAGTGCCGGGCACACCGTGGAGGGCGATGCCCCGGGCGAGCGGATCGGGCAGCCACGGGAGGGCGGTGGTGTCGGTGTCGAGGTACGGGCTGCCGCCCGCGCCCGGATCGGGCGTGCCAGTGATCCTTCCGGCGTCGTACTGGGTGAGGAGCCCGTGGACGCCGGGGTCGGTGCGGTGCTTTCCGGGGACGTCGAGGACACCGTGGCGCTCGATGGTCTCCAGGGCGGCCTTGGGCGCCAGCAGATGGCGTTCGCAGGGCTGCCCGGTGGTGGGCGTACCGGACCCGGCGTTGTCGGTCCGGACGACCAGGACGGTCGGTGTCTCCCCCGCGCCGACGGGGCGCCGCAGCGCGATGACGGGTGCGGGCACCGGATCGTAGCGGGCATAGGTGAGGAGTGCGGTGGCGTGGTCGCCCGGCGCGGCGTCGCGGGTGAAGGGCAGACTGCGGCCCGCGAGGTCGACGACCCGGGCCCGGAAGCGGTAGCCGCGCCCGTAGCGCAGGGCGGGGAGGGTGCCGTCGGGGCAGCTCATCGTGGCGGTGAAGGGGAGACCGGGCGGTTGCTGCGGGGCGGGGTCGGTGACGCTGCCATCGAGGCCGACGGTCCGTCCCGGGGGTTCGGCGACCAGGCTCCAGTTGTTCCAGCGGAACAGCGCCTGGGTGAGGTTCCGGACGGTGTTGCCGTCGTCGTCGGTGCCTTCGGTGACGGCGTCGGTGACGATTCCCTCGTCGTCGACGGGCAGCGGGCTCGCGAGCCCCTTGACGGTGTAGTGGCCGGTGCGGCGGCAGAGCGGGTACCAGCGGCGGGAGCCGTCGTCGAAGACGTCGACCCGGATGCCCTGCTGTACGGTCGCGGCGTCCATCACCATGTTGTCGCCGTCGTCGTGGTCCGCCCTGATGTCCTCGTCGATCTCGGCGGCCCTGGCCAGTACTTTCCCGAAGGAGATCTGGCGGTCCGTCTCGTCGACATGGATGCCGTCGGAGCGCAGGGCCGGGGGCTTGAGCCGTGGCGGCGGCTCATCGCGGGGCAGGTCCCGCAGTCCGGCGGCGTACGACCGCAGGGCGAGTGCGCCCGCGTCGACGTCGTGGTCAATCGGGGTGTAGCGGTCCGTGTCGTCGAGCGGGAGGACGACGGGGGCGGCCTGGCCGTCCTTGTCGGCCAGGCCGATCCGGCCGGAGCGCGCGACGCAGCCGGTGAGGGGGCGGTAGCTCTTCAGGCTGACCTGGTGCGAGGGGTCCGCGCGCAGGGTGCACGCCTTGTCGAGCAGGGGCTCGGGCCCGAGGTCGATGGTGAACTGCCGGACGAGGTGGAGCGGATGGAGCAGTCCACCGTGGTCCGCGAGGGCGGCGAGCAGGGCATGGAATTCGTACGGGGTCCCTCCCTCGCGCAGGAACGGGTTGGTCCGGCGGACCGGCGGGGGGTGCAGCGGCCGGTGGAACTGGGCCAGCCGGGCCCAGCCCTCGGAGTCGCGGGTGTCGTCGTCGGCGAGGGCGCCGGTGCGCAGCAGTTCGCGGTGGAGGACGGAATCGCGGAAGGGGTCGTCGTAGCCGCCGACGCGGCGGACCAGCCGGTCGATGTCCGCCCATTCCTCCGCCGTGCTCCTGGACCGGCGGCCTTCGGGTTCCGGGGGCAGCAGGCCCGTGTAGATATCGCGCGTCGCCTGCCGGACCCCGGCCGCCGGGTAGGACCGGAAGGCTGCCCCTCGTTCGAGCTGTACATCGAAGACGAAGGGGTCGACCGGCAGCTCCGGCGGGAACAGCGCCGTCCACAGGGCCTGATCGGGCGGGCCGCCGGTGAAATGGGCGTCGCAGCTTCTGGTGACGGTCACACCGCCCGCGTCCTTCTGCCCGATGACGACGTTCATGGGTTCGTAGGCGAAGGACGGCCAGTCGGCGACGGCCGGATAGGCGGAGAGCGGGAGGATCGCGGTACCGGGCGGGTCGCCCCGGGTGGTGGAGAGCCGGATGCTGATGATCAGCGTCAGGGGGATCGTGCCGGACGGGGCCGTGGTGACCGCCGGGTCCGGCAGCAGGGTCCAGATCAGGGTCACCCGCTCGGTCCCGCTCATACGGCGTTCTCCATATCGGCGTAGGCGGCGCACCGCCGGCTCCAGGCGCCCGCGGTGGGGAAAGCGTCGGCGTACGAGGGGTCTCCGCCGCCGCCGAAGCGGCGGCTGACGGTCAGGGTCACGGACTGGGAGAAGACCGCGACCCGGACCCGGACGGTCACGGACGCCTCGCCGACGACATCGGTACGGCTCTGGTTGGGGAGTCCGGGCTTGGGGACCTGTTCGGTCCTGAGTTCCAGATAGAACTCGACGGAGACGGTGATGACACCGAGGACGTCGAGGGCGCCGACGGCCCGGAAGAAGCCGGTCAGTTTCGACTTCCCGGCTTCGAGGTGGATGGCGATCCCGGCGGTGATGGAGACGGAGCCGCTGGCGACGCCCAGGTCGAGAGCGGCGGCGGCGCCGAACTGGAGCTGGGCGTCGAGCGTGCGGACCCGGCCGGATTCGAGGGTGACGGCGAAACAGCCGCCGCCGCCGAGGAGGGAGACGGTGACCAGGAAGGGGTGGTCGGGGGAGGAAATGGCGAACCCGGCCCGGACCGGCGTCTCCGTGAACGGCAGGAAGACCGTGGTGGAGAGGGTCAGGTTCTGGAACAGGAAAATGCCCGCGTTGACGGTGGGGACGGCCAGTCCGTAGCCGACCTCGATTCCGTCGGGGCTCGTGATGACCCGGGGGCCGCCCGCGCAGGACGGCAGATATTCGCGGAGCTTGTTGAGGAAGGCCAGGTCACCGGCGAAGCCGACGTCGCGGATCCGGGCGTCGAGTACGGGTGCGGCGCCCGGCTTCACGGTGAACGCCAGCCGCTCGAACGCGATGGCGAGGACTCCGGCGAAGTCGAGGGTGAAGTTGCGGAGTTCGCCGCTGACCTCGGAGACCGGCGGGGTGCCGTCGAACCGGGTGACGGTGGTGCCGTGGAGTGCGAGGGCCCCGTCGGACTTCATGGTCAGGGGTGGCACCTTCCGGCCCGCGACCGGGGGCAGCCAGGTCAGTTCGGTGCGGACGCAGACCGGGGGCCCGGTGCCCCCCGCGGAACGCTCGACCGTGGTGAGGATCCGGGGGGCCGTGGTGCCGTCGCCCGTGATGCCGAGGTTGTCCGGCACCAGCTTCGTCAGGTCGATGACGCCGAGCAGCCGGGTGGGCAGGGTGACACCGGACGCGGACGGCTTGAGGTAGTCGCCGGGGTTGAACGTGCCGGACTTGACGGCGGTCAGGGAGCCGCCGACGAGTCCGGTGCCGGCGGAGAGCCCGCGCACCGGGAGCCCGAGGGCGGCGACCCCGCCGGAGTCTGCGGGTGGCGGGGTGAAGTTCACCGGGTCCTGGAGGGCGGCGTACACCTGGTGGGTGGCGGCGAGGCCGCTCGCGATGTAGTCGGGGTCCAGGGTGAGTCTGCGGACGGTCCCGGCCGCTGCGGCTCCCGGCGTCATGGCGTCGAGGGCCGGGATCCGGGCGCCGACGGAGAGCAGCCGGGGTACCGCGCCGAGCCGTCCGGCGGCCAGCAGGGCGGCGGGCTGGGCGGCGGACCGCCGGGCCCCGATACGGAGGTCCGCGACCTCGACCGTGGAGGTTTCGGAGCTGCTGCCCTGGACGGGTGCGAGCGTGAGCCGGCCGGTGGCGGGCAGTGGCAGATCCTTGGCGATGCCCTCGTAGAGGCTGAGCGCGCCCGCCAGCTCGTCCGGCTTGTGCGACAGATGGCCGTACACGAAGACGAAGGGGACGGTCAGTTCGATGCGGTGCCCGAGCCGGTCCTCGGCGGTGATGTCGAAGAGGATCCGCTGGGACGGTGCGTCGGGCCGGTTGAGCCAGTAGCCGGCGGTGCCGAGGGCGTCGGAGGGCGTGAACTCGGTATCGACGGGCCGGTTGAGCCGGATGCGGCTGAAGGGGAAGGCCCGGCCGCCGTCCGGGAGGGCGGCGACACCGTCGTAGGTGATCTCGGTCATGAGTACGGTCAGCCGGTAGTGCTTCACCAGTCCGGTGCCGAGGCGGCGTTCGGTACGGGAGGTGACCTGGACGGGGAACCCGAAGGGCAGCAGATGGCCGCGTTCGTCGACCTGGACGGCGGTGTCCCGGCCGACCGTGGCCCGGTGCTGGTAGGCCGTGACGCCGAGGCCCAGTGCCGGGTCCCACTTCCCCGCCAGGTCCACGCTCGCGCCGAGGGCGGTCAGGGTGAGGTTGTCGGCGGTGACCGGCCGGTTCGCGTCGGCGGCGGCGGTGATCTGCTGCCGGTTGACGGGGGTGAGTGAGCTGTCGTAGTCGGGCTGCCCGGCCCGGGCCGGGGCGATGCTCCTGAAGTCCACGGGACCGCCCCGGACCATGGTCGACGCCTTGGGCGCGATACGGGTGTGCCAGAGTCCGACGGCCCCGCCGCCGCCCTGTACCGGAGTGGTGGTGTGCCGCCAGACGACATCGCCGGTGACGGGTCCGAGGAAGAGGCCCCAGACGCATTCCAGACGGGCCCCGGCGGGCGCGAGCCCGGCCCAGCCGAGCAGCCCGTCCGCGGTGAACGGCACACTGCCCCCGGCCGGGATCCGGAAGGTGAGGGTGCTCTCGCCCGCGTAGCGCACGCGCTTGACCGTGCCGGTGTACGAGACGTCGACCTGCTCCAGTACGGACTGCGGCGGGAAGTGCACGGTGACCGTAGCGGGCAGTGCGGGCGAGGTGGGGGTGAGCACGACCGCTCCGGCGGCGCCGGAGCGGCTGACGTTGTCGAAGGTGAAGTCGAGGACCGCCATGTCCTCGCGGCGCAGCAGGGAGACGGTCTGCCCGTTCATGGACGTCGCGGCGCACATGGGCACCAGCTCCTGTGGTCTCCCGGACCCGGAACCCGGGCGGGCACATCCCCCGCCGTACATCCCTCTGCCAGTTTTTCACCACCTCCGCGGCGCTGCCACCGGGGAGTTGACCGGCGGTCCGGTGCCCCGCCGCCGGATACCCGCGTCGTCTCCCGCATCACCGCATAATCTGCGTACAGTGTATCCAATTGAGGTAGGGTGCAGATTCCCGAGCGCGCGGCGCGGCCCGCCGCCGTCCCGCGCACTCCCCCAGTCCAGCCCGAGGAGAGTCCAGCCATGCCCGCCGACGGCACGATCCACCAGCACAGCAGCGGCCCCGCCGGGACCGGTCCCGGCGATTTCGCGCTCGCCGACGGCCATGACGTCATCGAGGTGCGCGGGGCCCGCGAGAACAATCTCCGCGATGTCTCCGTCGACATACCCAAGCGGCGTCTGACCGTCTTCACCGGCGTCTCGGGCTCCGGGAAGTCCTCCCTGGTCTTCGGCACGATCGCGGCCGAGTCCCAGCGGCTGATCAACGAGACGTACACCAGCTTCATCCAGTCCTTCATGGCTCCCGTCGGCCGTCCGGACGTGGACGCGCTCCGCAATCTGAGCGCCGCGATCGTGGTCGACCAGGAGCGGATGGGCGCCAACTCCCGCTCCACGGTGGGCACCGCCACCGACGCCTACACGATGCTCCGGATCGTCTTCAGCCGCCTCGGGGAGCCCCATGTCGGCCCTTCCCACCACTTCGGCTTCAACAACGCCGAGGGCATGTGCCCGGAGTGCGAGGGCATCGGCCGGGTCTCCGATATCGACCCCGACGAGATCGTGGACCGGTCGAAGTCCCTGAACGAGGGCGCGATCGTGGTCCCCGGCTTCGCCGTCGACTCCTGGCAGTGGAAGGTCATGGCGGGCTCCGGTTTCTTCGACCCGGACAAGAAGGTCGCCGACTACGACGAGACGGAACTCTCCGACCTGCTCCACCGGCCGCTCACCAAGGTGAAGGTCGACAGCAGCAATCTGTCGTACGAGGGCCTGATCACCCGGATCAAACGGACGTATCTCGCCAAGGACCGCGAGGCCATGCAGTCCCATATCCGGGCCTTCGTCGACCGGGCCGTGGTCTTCCGGACCTGCCCGGAGTGCGACGGCGCCCGCCTCAACCGGGCGGCGCTCTCCTCCCGGATCGGCGGTCTCAACATCGCCGAGTGCTCGGCGCTCCAGATCAGCGATCTCGCGGAGTGGGTGCGCAAGCTCGACGCCCCCACGGTGGCCCCGCTGCTCGCCGGCCTCGGCGGGCTGCTGGACTCCCTGGTGGAGATCGGCCTGGGCTATCTCAGCCTGGACCGCACCTCCTCCAGCCTCTCCGGCGGCGAGGCCCAGCGGGTGAAGATGGTCCGGCACCTCGGCTCACCGCTCAGCGATGTCACCTATGTCTTCGACGAGCCGACGACCGGACTCCACCCCCATGACATCCAGCGGATGAACGGTCTGCTGCTCCGGCTGCGCGACAAGGGCAACACGGTGCTCGTCGTGGAGCACAAGCCCGAGGTCATCGCGATCGCCGACCATGTCGTCGACCTCGGCCCCGGCGCGGGCACCGACGGCGGGACCGTCGGATACGCGGGCGACGTCGCCGGGCTGCGCGCCTCCGGCACCCTCACCGGCCGCCATCTGGGCCACCGGACGGTGCTCCGGGAGACCGTCCGGACGGCGAAGGGCAGGCTCTCCGTCGAGAACGCCGTGCTCCACAATCTGAAGAACGTCTCGGTGGATGTGCCGCTGGGCGTGCTGACGGTCGTCACCGGTGTCGCGGGCTCCGGGAAGAGCTCCCTGATCCACGGCCATCTCTCGAACCGCGAGGGCGTGGTCGTCGCCGACCAGTCCCCCATCCGCGGCTCCCGCCGCTCCAACCCGGCGACCTACACGGGCCTGCTGGGCCCGGTCCGTAACGCCTTCGCGAAGGAGAACGGCGTCAAGGCCGCCCTGTTCAGCGCCAACTCCGAGGGCGCCTGCCAGGCGTGCAACGGCGTCGGCCTGATCTACACGGATCTGGCGATGATGGCCGGAGTGGCCTCCGTCTGCGAACAGTGCGAGGGCCGGCGGTACACCCCCGAGGTCCTCACCTACACCCTGCGCGGCAAGAACATCAGCGAGGTGCTGGAGATGCCGATCGCGGAGGCGTACGGCTTCTTCCCCTCCGGCCAGGCGCATACCGTCCTCGGCCGGCTCAACGACGTGGGCCTCGGCTACATCCGGCTCGGGCAGCCGCTGAACACCCTCTCCGGCGGTGAGCGCCAGCGGCTGAAGCTCGCCATCCATATGGCCGAGAAGTCGTCCACGTACATCCTCGACGAGCCCACCACCGGTCTCCATATGGCCGATGTGGACAAGCTGCTGGCCCTGCTGGACCGGCTGGTGGACGGCGGGAACTCGGTCATCGTCATCGAGCACCACCTCGCCGTGATGGCCCACGCGGACTGGATTGTCGACATCGGCCCGGGCGGCGGCCACGACGGCGGCCAGGTCGTCTTCACCGGCACCCCCCGCGAGCTGGTCGAGCGCGGGGACACCCTGACCGCCCGCCATCTCGCGGCGTACACCGGCGGCTCCTGACGGCCCGGGCGGGCGGCCCCGGGGCCGCCCGCCTCCGGTCAGCCGCCGTGCCGCGCCAGGAAGTCCAGCACCGCCCCGTTGAGCGCCGGAGGGTTCTCCTCGTGCATCAGATGCGACGCGCCGGGGATCCGGATCCGCTCGGCCCGCGGCAGCAGCTCGGCCAGCCGCTCGCTCAGCATCGGCAGTACGGCCGTACTGTCCTCGCCGGTGACCAGCAGCACCGGAACCCGCACCCCGCGCACATCGGCCGGGTCGAGCGGCGGGAACCCGGCGGTGAAGAGCCCGGCCTTCAGCGCGGACAGGTTCTCCCGCGACTGCGTCCGCCGCTCCTGCGGCAGTCTCCGGAGCGCCCGTTCGTTGATCACTCCGCGCAGGAAGATCTCCATGCCCCGTTCGTCGTCCCCGGCCGCGAACGCCTTGGCGACCGGATCGACCGTACGGCGCCGGAAGCCCGCCAGCGTCGCGAGCGTCCGCGGCCGCAGGGCCAGCCGCGCCAGCTCCGCGGGGCGCGGCGGCTCGCTGAGATACACCGGGACGACGGGCGGTTCCTCCAGCACCAGGGACCGCACCGCGCCGGGGTGCCGGATCGCGGTGAGCAGGGCGATGAAAGCCCCCCAGGAGTTGGCCACCAGATGCGCCGGGGCGGCGCCGGTCACCCGCAGCAGCGCTGCCAGATCGTCCACATGCCGCTGCATCGGATTGGCGGTGCCGGGCGGTACATCGGGATTGGGCCGGGCGTACCGCCTGCTGTAGGCGATGGTGCGGTACCGCTCGGCGAAGGGCTCCAGCTGCGGCGCCCAGGTCCGGAGATCGCTGAGATCGCCGTGGACGAGGACGACGGGTTCACCGCTGCCCGCCTCGCGGTAGGCGAGGGAGGTGTCGCCGATGTCCGCGTACCGCAGATCGTCGACCCCTTCCCAGTCCGTACCGCCCGTACTGCCCGTACTGCCCGTACCGCTGGCACCGCTCGTCTCCGGCATCGACCGCTCCTCGGCGTCGTCACTCCCTGAGTACCGGCGTCCGGCGATGGCCGCACGTCGAGCGCAGGTTACAAGGCCGCGGCCGCCGTGATCACGATCGCGCGCTGTTCGCCGTGGTGCCGGGTGAGACGGTCGCGGAGCTTGTCGAGGTCGTCGGGCCGGCCCTCGTCGAGGGTCGCGAGCACCGGATGCAGTTCGGCGAGGCCGCGGGCGGCATTTGCTCCCGCGAAAAGGCGCAGTTCCGCCTCGGTCGCCCCCGGCAGGGGACGGACCTCGCGGTACCCGGCGAGGAAGGAGTCCAGCAGCCCGGCGCGGGCGGGATCCGGGCGGCCCCGGTCGGTGAGATCGCGGACCGCGTGGGCGATGTCCGCCGCGTACCAGGAGAGCGCGGCCTCGTCGAAGTCGAAGGCGGTCGGGGCGTCCCCCGCCCAGGCGAGGTTGTCCAGCTCGAAGTCGCCGTGGACGACGCCGTACGTCTCCGGATCGCGCGGCAGCGCGCCGACGGCCGCCGCGACCTTCGCCACGGCGGCGGCCAGTTCGGCGTCCGCCGTATGGAGCCGGGCCGTCCCGGCGATCCCGTCGAGGGCGTGCCCGAGGCCGTCGGTGAGACCGGCAGCGGCGGTGTGGGTACCGGCGAGGAGCGCGCCCCAGGCCCGCGCCTGTGCCCCGGTCAGCTCCGCCGCCTCGATCTCCTCGCCGGGCGCCCCGGCGAGGCACATGGCACGCATGGTCCCCAGCGGGGTCACCACGGTCTCCACCAGCCGCCCCGCGGCGGACCTGACCGGCCGGGTGATGTCGAGCCCGCCGGCGTAGAGCCGCTCCATCAGCGCGGCGACCGTGCCGAACTTCCCGTAGGCCGGGTACCGTTCGGGCACGAACCGCAGATAGACCGCCTCGCCCGGCTCCGGGGTCTCCGGGACCACGAAGACGTGCGAAGCGCTCGACCGCCACCAGCGCGCGGCCCCGGGGGCGAACCCCCAGGGCGCGGCGACCGCGTCGGCGACCGGCGACTGCCAGGCCTCGTTCACCTGTCGCGCCATTCCGCTTATTTCCGTTAGGTGCATCATGCGCCACACCCTTCACGGCGGGCGGAAGCCGGGGCAATGACTTTTCGGACCATCGGCCGAAAACAGGTGCCGGGACCGGGCCCAAAGAGACTGCCTAGGCCATGCGCGCCACCACATAGCGTTTGCCCGCGGCGTTCTCCACGACGACTTCCCTGACGTCCTTCGCCGGGATCGCGGCGGAGCCGTCCAGGTTGGCGCCCTTCTCGGCGCTGCCGACCGTCCAGCTCCCGGCGACCTCGGTCTTCCCGCTCCCGGAGACCACCAGGATGCGGCAGAGTTCGCCCTGGGGGATCCCGCCGACGGCGGCGTTGACCCGGACCCAGTCGGCGGCCGGGGTGAGCCGTACCGCCATCGTGGCGCCGGTGCCGGGGTCGGTCGCGGAGGCGACACGCACTCCGGCGGGCGGCGTCGGGACGACGGGGCCCGTCGCCACCGGCGGCCGCGCCTCGTTGACCCGGTCGTCCTGCGCGCCCCGGCCGAGATAGAAGCCCGCGCCCAGCACGGCGACCGAGGCCACCGTCGCCACCGCGGCCAGCAGGGTACGGCGGCGGGTCTCGGCCCGCCCGCGTTCCGCGTGGACCCGGCGCAGGGTCCGCTGGAGCAGCAGATCGCCGCCCTCGGGCGGACCGTCGAGAAAGGCCTCCGGCGGCAGCTCGCCCAGGGTGGCCTCCAGTTGCCGCAGCGCTTCGACCTCCGTCCGGCAGCCCTCGCAACCGGCCGTATGGGCCTCGATCTCGCGGTTCTCCTCCGCGTCGAGGGCGCCGAGCACATACGCGCCGAGCAGTGCGCTGTCATGCTGCTGGATGCTCATGCCGCCGCCTCCTTCACTACGACCAGCCGGCTCCTGCGTTCGGGGTTCTCCGGTTCACCGTTCCCGGTGTACAGCTCTCTCAATGCCTTCAGTGCATAGTGTGATCGTGATTTGACCGTTCCTGCCGGTATTCCGAGCACTTTTGCCGCCTCGGTGACCGTTCGGCCCTGGAAGTACAGCTCGACCAGGACCTCGCGATGGTCCGCGGAGAGCCGGTCCAGCGCCTCCAGGACGACCATCGAGTCGACGACGGCCTCCGCATGGTCGCTCTCGACCGGGCCGTTCGCCGGGGATTCCGCGACCTCGGTGGGGCGGGCCGCCCGGGCCCGGCAGCGGTCCGTGACGATGTTCCGGGCGACGGTGAGCAGCCAGCCGCGGACCGAGCCCTTGCCGTTGGTCAGCGACTCATGGTGCTTCCAGGCCCGGATCAGCGTCTCCTGGACGACGTCCTCCGCCGCCGCCCGGTCGCCCGTGAGGCGCTGGGCGTAGGCGAGGAGGGCTCTGCCGTGTTCCTCGTAGAGCGCTCTGATCAGTACTTCGTCGCTCGACCTCTGCCGGGCGCGTGACCACAGTGCGGCCATCCACTCACTCCGTCCATCCGTCCTCCGCCGGTCGTTGCGCTGAACACGGCCGGGACGGCCGGACGGTTCAACCCCGGCAGTGACGTCCTTCGTTGATACAGCCGGCCATCTCCGCGCGGACCTTCTCCGGCAGGGAGCCGACGTACATGGCGTGGTCGGTCCTGGGGTCCCGCCGCTGTTCGGGGAAGGAGTCGACCGCGAACTGCCGTCCGTCCGGCCGGTCGTAGGCGAGGGTGATCCGGAGCTCCGGCACGGGGAAGGTCGCGGGCGGACAGGCCCCGGAGGCGGCCGGGTGGACGATGTGCGAGCGGTGGTTGTCGCTGTCGGGGTGAAGGCCGTTCCAGCAGCTCGGGAAGGTGAGCGTACGGGTGAGTTCGCTGCCTTCGGAACAGCGCGGGTACTTGGTGGTGAACCGGCCGGGCCGGTCCGAGCAGCCCCACCGGGCCCGTACGTTCTCGTCGGTGGTGGTGGCCGCCACCGGGTCCCCGGTGATCATCCGCAGCCCGGCGGGGTGCGGCAGGACCCGGGAGTACGGATGGCCGCGGTACTCGATGCGCACGGACGCGGGGACGAGGATCTCGCCGGTGTTCCCGTGCTTTCCGCCGCCGTGCGCCCGGGCGTCCGCGCCCTCGCGGTCGAGCCGCCGCAGCACCGGCCAGAAGTAGGTGGACCGGTCGGTACCGCCCGCGCAGGTGGTGGAGCCGGCGGCGAGGGAGGCGTCCGTGGAGCGCGCGTCGGTGGTGGTGTTGCCGACGTAGTCGTGGGTGTGGTGGGCGCCGCCGACCAGTCCGGGGGAGGTCACCACATTGTCGGTGTTGTAGTGGCCGCGCTCGTTGCGGCCGCACTCGACGGTCCACGACCCGGTGGCGGCGTCGGGGCCGGGGCGGGGTTCGGGAACGGCCTCGGGAAGTGCGGCGGCGGAGAGGTACGCGCCGTCGGGCGGACCGTCCTGCGCGTCCGCCGGGCGGCTGGCGACGATCGCCGTGACCACGACGGCGACGAGCAGCACCGGCGCGACCGCGTGCCGCGTCAACGAGAGCTTCCTGGACCGGAGTTGTGTCCCCACCCTGCCAGGGTTCCAGCTTCTGAACGACGGTTCAACAACTGACGGTTGAACCTTTCCGCGACCGGGTCCGTGTGCGCGGCACCGGCGGAACGTGCCGCCGGTCGCAGCGGCCATATCGGAGCAGCCGGGTCGCAGGAACCGGGGAGGGCGGTCGGGAGATGGCGGAGATCGACGTACCGGGAACGGAGGTGGAGCAGATGGGACAGCTCCTGGGGCGGGTGATGGAGCTGGTCGACACCCGTAGCGCGGGCTTCGACGCGGTCGCCGTCGGCCCGCCGCTGGCGGCCGCCGGAGCGCGCTTCGACGAGGCGTGGGACGACGGGCGCTTCCAGCTCAAGCGGGAGTGCAAGGGGCTGAAGGAGGGCTGCGAGGCGATCGTCAAGGGCTTCGCGGACGCCGATAAGGAGATGGCCGCGTCCCTGAAGGGCGACGGCGGCACCCCGGACGGAGGCGAGCGGCGGTGACCCGGAACGGCACCGGAGCGGCCGCGGTGGTACGGGAGCCGGACTCCTTCGGTATCGCGGTGCCCGACGGCTGGCAGCGGTACGACCTCGGCGGCGACGCCCTCGCCGCGGCGCGGGCCGGAATGCTGCGGCGGACACCGGACCGGGCGGAGCGCGAGCTGGTCAACGCGGCCTTCCGCAACGCCCGCCGGATCCTCGCGGCGGCCGAACGGCACGGCGCGGTGTACGCGGCGGGCATTACCAGCATGTTCGAGGACGGACTGCTGCTCGCCGGAGTGATGATCTTCCGGCTGACCCCGCCGCCCGGCGAGACGTTCACCGCGCACGAGCTGGCCCGGCAGTTCTCGGCGACCGGACGGCGGGGCCGGGGCCGGGGGGAACGCCGGTTCAGCACGGTGGAGCTGCCTGGCATCGGACCGGTCGGCAGGCTGACGGGGGTGGAGGAGGCGGACGCGGCGAACGGGGTGTCGCACCGGGTGCTGGTGATGCACACGATCATCCCGGTACCGGCCTCCCGCCGGGTGCTGATCGTCACCGGCTACAGCCCCAATCTGCCGCTCGCGGACCAGTTGTACGACGTCTTCGACGCGATCACCGGAACGTTCTCGTTCGAGTACGGGATGGGAGGCGTCGGCGAGGTCGGCGAGGCCGACGGGACGGGAGGGCCGGGCCGGACGGGCTGAGCCGCCATGGCACGCACCGGCCCCGCCCGGACCGCCCCGGGGCCGGACGACAGGCCCCGGGCCCCGGATCACGGGGTCGGCTCCCCGGGAACGGCGGCCGCGTCCCGGACCCGCGGAGCGCGGTCCGGGCCCTCGGCCTCCGGCCGGAAAGCGGGAAAGCCGAAAGGCCGCACCGGGTCCCCGGACACACGGCAGGGCCCCGCCCCGGCCGCCGGAGGTTGCCGGTGGCCGGGGCCGGGCCCTTCCCGGGTGCGCGGCCTCAGCAGGCGGCCGGAGTCGGCGGGACCGACAGGACGGGAAAGACGGGCTGAGCCGCCACGGCACGCACCGGCCCCGCCCGGACCGCCCCGGGGCCCGGACGACGGCCCCGGTTCCGCGGGGACGGCCGGAGGCGTCCCGGCCCCGCAGAGTGGGGCCGGACCCCGGATCTCCGGAGGACGGCCCCGACTCCCCGGGAACGCCGGGCGCGCCCGGACCCGCGGAGCGCGGTCCGGCCCCGGGCCCGGCAGCCCGCGCCCTCGGCCTCCGGCCGGAAGGCCGGAAAGCCGGAAAGCCGGAAAGCCGGAAAGCCGGTCCGGGTTCCCGAACGAACGGAAGGCCCGGTCCGGCCGCCGGAGGTTACCGGCGGCCGGGCCGGGCTCCTGCCCGGTGCGCGGGCCTCAGCGGTCGGCCGGGGCGGGCTCGTCGGCGGGTACCGGGGCCGGGACCCGTACCGTACGGAACCTTCCGTCGCCGAGGTGGAGATGGGCCCGGCCGGGCTCCCGGTCGGCGCCGAGCAGGGCGTGGGGCACCCGCAGTCCCAGAATCTCGCCGTCACCCAGGGCCCGCGGGGCGAGCAGGGCACCGCAGCGGTTGCGGCGGACGACCTGGTGCCAGCCGGGCGCACCGCTGTACAGCGCCTCGTTGTTCCCCGCGACCACCAGCCCCCAGCCGTCCCCGGCGCTGCCGCGGGCGAGCGCCGACAGATCGGTGTCGATCTCCGCGCCGATCAGCGTCTCCGCGTCGTCGACGAGGATCGCCCCCGCCGGGCTGTCGACCCGGCCGAGCGCGGCCCGGAAGTCCGCCACCGCGGGATCCGTCTCCGGGAACACCTCGACCACGCCGGGCCGGCCGGCCAGCGCCCGCAGCGGCGACGCGAACGGGGCCACCACGACGATCTTCGTGCCCTGTGCGAGTAGGGAGTGGGCCATCGTCAGCAGGACGGTGCTCCGGCCGGACCGGGGCGGTCCGGCGATCAGGAACGACGGCACCCGGGAGAGATCGGTGCCGAGGGCGGTGAGTTCGTCGCCGCCGACCCCGGCCATGGCCCAGAGCGGGGAGACGCCGGCGGGGCGCCGCCGCCAGGCCTCGCCGAAGCTCAGCTCGTCGGGGAGGACGTCGACCCGGAAGGGGCGGCGGGCGGCGGGCACGGCGGTGTCCCGCTCCCGCACCCGCCCGGCGAGCACGGCCAGCGCCTCGGCCTGGGCCGCTCCGGCGGGGTCGGGGGCGATCAGCGCCAGCTGGACGCTGCGGCCGGTCCGTACCTCGACGGCGCGGCCGGGCGGCATGCTCTCGGGGACGTCGCGGCGGCTCAGTCCGGCCATCGCGTAGTCGTTGCGCTCGTTGAGCCGGAGGACGAGCTTGTCCTCGGTGGCGGCGGCGAACCGGCTCTGCGTCAGTATCCGGTCGCCGGTGAGCACCACATGGATTCCGGCGCTCGCGCCCTCCCGCAGCAGCGCGATCAGGGTCTCCAGGACGGTGCCCTGGTCGTAGGAGCCGAAATCGCGCTCGAAGGTCTCGAAACGGTCGATCATCAGCAGGATATGCGCGGGCCGTTCGGCCTCCGGCAGGCTCCGGCGGAGTTCGGCGAGATCCGCGGCGCCCGCCCGCCCCAGCAGGGTGCGGCGGCGGGCCGCCTCCTCGGTGAGCCGGGTGAGCAGCCGGGCCGTGCGCTCGGTCTGCGTCCGGTCGACGACCGCGCCGCAGTGCGGCAGTCCGGCGAGGGCCGTCAGAGCACCGTTGCCGCAGTCCAGGGCATAGAGATGGACGTCGGCGCTGCTGTGGGCGCGGGCCACGGCGGCGGCGATGGTCCGCAGCGCCTGCGAACGCCCGCCGCGCGGTGAGCCGATGAGCTGGAGATGGCCCATCGTGTCGAGGTCGAGGAGGAGGGGGTTGCGGGTCTGCTCGTCGGGGATGTCCGTGAGGCCGTACGGGACGGGCGACAGCACCGCCGTGCCCGTCCCGTGGGCCGCGGTCCCCCGGTCCGGCCGGGTGCCGGGGCCCTCGGAGCCGTACGCCGCCCCCTCCTCGCCCCGCGGAGCCCGCGGGCCCTCCGGACCGGCGGCCGCTACGGCAGGATCCTGCGGTCCCGGCGCGATATGCGGGCCCTCGGGACCGGCTCCGGACGGTGCGGCCGGATCCGTCCGGACGTCCGCTGCCCGTGGGTGCCCGGGAGCGAACCCGGCGCCCCGCTCCTCCGGTGCCGGGCCCGGGTCCTCGGGGCCGTACGCCCGGCGGTCCCGGGCCGCCCCCGGGGCCGCCGGGGTGTCGGGGTCCGCCGGATCGCCGGGCCGGACGGCCGTTCCGCCGAGTTCGTGGAGTTCGTCGAGTTCGTCGAGGGTGAGCCGTTCCGGGAGCGGCGGGAGCCAGGGGCGGCGGGCCGCCGGGAGGGCGAGACGGTCCGCGGCCTCGGCGACCGCCGTCACGAGGACCGCGAGGTCCGTCACGGCCTGCACGGCGGCCGCCGTCCCGGCGGCCCCGGCCGGGCGCGGGGCGGGCGGGTCGCCGAGCAGCTCCCAGTCGACCTCGGTGACCCGCGGCTCGGGCCGCTCCGCGTCCGCGGCGGTCCGCCCGGCGCGGCGGCCGCCGATCCGGCCGGTCTGGAAGGGCAACAGGGCCGCGTGCCCGAGGCGCGCGTACGCCCGCCCCGGGGTCCGGGGCGAGAGCGTCGCCGCGTCGGGGGCGTCGACGATGTCCCGGCTCTCGCCCGCGTCGGTGGTGCGCAGCGCGATCCGCAGATTGGTGTTGGCGCGGATGTCGGAGGTGACGGCGCCGGACGGCCGCTGCGTGGCGAGGACCAGATGGATACCGAGGGAACGGCCGCGCTGGGCGATGCCGACCAGCCCGGTCACGAAGTCGGGCAGCTCGCGGACCATGGAGGCGAATTCGTCGATGACGAGGACCAGCCGGGGCAGCGGGCCTGCACCGGGTGTCCGGGTCCGCTTGTCGAGGTAGTCGTCGATGTCCTTCGCCCCCGCCGCGGCGAGGATCCGCTCCCGGCGCTTCAGCTCGGCACCCAGCGAGACGAGGGCCCGTTCCACGAGATGGGTGTCCAGATCGGTGACCATGCCGACGGTGTGCGGCAGTTGCTCGCACTCGGCGAAGGCGCTGCCGCCCTTGTAGTCGACGAGGACGAAGTTCAGTTCGTCGGGGCGGTTGGCGACCGCGAGGGACGCCACCAGGCTCTGGAGGAGTTCGGACTTGCCCGCGCCGGTGGTACCCGCGATCAGGGCGTGCGGCCCGTCGGCGGCGAGGTCGACGGCGAACGGCCCGTCGACGCCCTCGCCGAGGACGGCCCGGGTCGACCGGCCGCCGCCCGCCGCCCACCCCGCGGCGACGGCACCGCCGGTCGGCGGCTCCAGGCCGAGGACGTCCAGCAGGCGGGCGGAGACCGGCAGCAGGGTCTCCTCGGTGTCGTCGCCGACGTCCCGTACGGGAGCGAGGGCTCGGGCGATACCGGTGATCCAGCCCCGGCCGGGCGCGTCCATGAGGACATCGTCGACGGGGTCGGCTCCGGCCTGCTCCACCCGGAGCCGGCCGGAGCCGTCGGCGGCGGCGGCGGCCGCGACGGCCCGGCACTCTTCGGGCAGCAGCCTGGCCTCGTCGTCGACGCAGAGGAAGTGGACGCCGAAGGCGGGGCCTTCGCGCAGCAGGGGGATCATTCCCGGCAGCGACCGGAGGCGGCGGGCCCCGTCGAGGACGACCAGGACGTCGGGCTCCCCGGCGGCCCCGCCGCGCGGGGCGCGTTCGCCCGCGGCCCGGCGGGCGGCGACGAGGGCGGCGAGTTCGGCGATCCGGCGGCCGACGGATTCGGCGGTGGTCCCGGCCGGTCCGAGGATCCCGTCGCCAAGGGGCGCGGAGTGCGGCAGCCAGTGCAGCCAGCCCCAGCGTTCGGCGTCGCCGGTGCGGTCGCGGTTGCCGGACAGCACACAGATCCTCAGATCGGCGGGGCTGTGCAGGGCCGCGGTCTGGCCGATCAGCCAGCGGACGAGGGGTTCGGCGGCCGGTCCCCCGGCGATTCCGGCGACCCCGGCGGCCCGCAGCGGCACCGAGACGGGGACGGCATGAGTGGTGCGGGTGAGCCGGCGGCGGTGTTCCGCCTCGTCGGGGTCCTCCAGCTCCAGATGGGCGGGGCGGTCGGCGGTGCCGAGGCGGAGGAGCAGAAAGTCGTCGTCGCGCCAGCGGCGCTCCCAGAGCCGCTGGCGGGGGCCGGTGGCGATCAGGGTGACGGCCGCCGGGTCGGGGCAGGCGGCACGGCGCGCCCGCTCCTCCGCGGCCACGGCCTCGGCGACATCGGCTTCGAGCCGGACCTTGCGCTCCTCGTACTCCTGGAGTTGTTCCGCGTAGTTCTCCTTGCCCCGGCGTTTGCTGCTGAGCTGCCCGGCGATCGCGATGGCCGGGGAGAGCAGGCCGAAGACGAGGAAACGGAGGTTGCCGAAGAGGACGACGAGGACGAGGGCCATCAGCAGCGGCGCGAAGACCATCACCAGCTGGAACGGGCTGCGCGGCGGTTTCGCCGGGCGGGCCGGCAGCCGGAAGCGGTTGGCCACGGGGGGCGGCAGGAGGCGGGGCGGGCGGTTGTAGTCGAGTCCGGTGCCGTCGTCGGAGCGCTGGAGGGCGGCATCGGGCCGGGTGGCCGCGGCGAACTCCAGCAGGACGGTCCCGACGGTGAGGATGCCCCCGGCGGGGAACGGAACCGGTTCGGGGACGGGGACGGGGGTGCCGTCGAGCAGGACGGTGTGCCGCTCGGCGGCGGGCGCGGCACGGACGTCGGCCGTGCCGTCGGTGCCGACCCGCAGATGGGCGGCCGTCCCGGGCAGCCCGTCCGCTTCAAGGCGTACGGCGCAGGACGCCCCGGACCCGATCGCGTACTCGCCCGGCGCCAGGCGGAACACGGCTCCGGCGCCCGGGCCGCCGACGGCGCGCAGTTCGGCCGTGCCGTGCGGCTCGGGCTCCGGGAGCAGCAGCGGGGCGCCGAGGCCGAGCAGACCGCCGGGCCGCAGCCCGCTCTCCCCGACCGGCAGTTCGGCGGGGAGGGGTTCGGCACCGAGGTAGAGCGCCGGTTGTTCCGCCTCGGCCCGGCGGGGGCCGTGCAGCCGCCGGGCGAGCTGCACGGCGAGGTCACCGGCGGGGACCCCGGGGTCGGTCTCGATCAGGAAGTCCGCGTTCTGCCCCTCCCGGGGGTCGACCGCGGTGACGGTGAGCCGCATGGGCACTCCTTGTCGGGGTTCCGGCCGGTACGGCGCCGGGCGGGTCCGGATGGTCGGCGGGCCCCGGGTGTTCGGGGCGGGCGCTCCGGCGGGGCCGGGAACGCGGGTCAGCCGCGCAGGCTGGCACCCAGGTCGCGGTCGAGCTGCGAGAAGCCGTCGCCGACGCCCTTGACGAACTGGGAGATGCCCTGGAGTCCCTGGACGACGGAGTCGTAGCCGCGGAAGAACTCGTCGCAGAAGGGCAGGAAGTCGGCCTTCGCGGCGGGCGTGTTGTAGCCGTCGGAGGTCAGATTCGTCAGCTCGGTGCGGATGGCCTGGAGCTGTGCGATGGCGGTGTCGTACTGGTTCATGGTGCTGGCGGCGGTCTGGTTGAGCCGCTCGTCGTTGACGATGTAGTCGGCCATGGGGTGCCTCCCTGACGGGGTGGGTGGTTGCGGTACCGGGAACACGTACGGGCGGTCTCGGCGGTTCAGCCGGCCCGGTCAGCTCGTGGTGCCGAGGACCGGGTCGGGTGCCGGGTTGAGGTAGCCGATGTCCTGGTTGTTGTCGAGGTTGCCGATGGTCTTGGTGGGGATCTGGGCGAGCCCGGTCTCCAGACCGCTGGTCTTGAAGCCGTACTTGTTCTCCAGGGCCTTGTTGGCCAGGCCGTTCGCCAGACCGTTGCCGATCTTGACGCCGGCGTTCTCCAGTGCGGTCGCGGGATCGGTGCCCTGGTCGATCTGGAACTTCGCGGTGATCAGGTTGCTGATGGTGCCCTTGATGAGGTTGGTCGCCGCCTCGTAGCCGTACTCCTGGTACTCGGTGGTGGCGGTCGGTCCGTTGACATGGGCGTCGTAGGCGTGGGACGGCGAGTGCTGCTCGTGGAAGGAGCCGCCCGGGTCCAGTTCGGTGGTCTTGCCCGCCGGGTCCTTGACCTGGACGGCGCCGCTGTCGCCCGCGTTGACCTGGAAGGTGCCCGGGTTGTCGCCACCGGTGGTGGTGACGGTGCCGGCGACCCCGCTGTTGGTGACGGACAGGCTGGTGTTCTGGCCGCCCGCGGTGCTCTGGAAGCCGGCCGAGCCGCCGGGGTTCTGGGTGATGGTGATGCCGCCCGCGGGGTCCTGGGTGGTCGCGGTGCCGGTGTTGGTGTTGAAGGTGAGGGTGGTGCCGCCGCCGGTGGGCGGTGCGGTGAAGGTGGGCGGGGAGCCTGCGGTCACCACGGCTCCGTTGCTGAGGGTGATCGTGGGCGGTGGGAGCGAACCGTCGGGCGCGGCGGGCGGCTGGGTGACCCCGGGTCCCGTGAGGCCGCCGTCGCCCTGGACGGTGACGGAGTCGTTGTTCGCGCCGGTGCCGCCGCCGGGCACGGAGACCTCGAACGCCCCGCCGCCGAGCGCCTTCACGTCGAAGGTGTCGCCGTGGACCGTGCTGCCGCCGCCCTTGACCGGGATCTCCACGGAGGGGCCGTTGCCGTCGGTGCCGCCGACGGTGAACACGGGCTGGTTCTGCGGGGCGGGGGCGGTCGGGTTCGACGGACCGTCGAGCACTCCCGACTTCTGGCCGGGGGTGCCCGCGTTCTCGGCGAAACCGTCCGTGCTCTTGGTGATGGTGGTGGTGCCGGTGGAGACGGTGGTCGTTCCGCCGAAGAATCCGCTGTGCTGGACGGAGCCCGCGCCGTCGAACGCCGGTACGGAGATACCGCTCTTGCCGTCGCCGGTGACGGTGCTGATGCCGGTCTGGCCGGGCTGGTCGCCCACGGGGTTGCCCGCCGTGTCGACGGTCTGCCCGTCCACCTGGTTCCCGGAAGGCTTCAGCTCGGTCACCCCGCCGGGCGCGAAGGAGCCGCTCGCCGGGCCGTGGGTGATGGTCACGACGCCGTCGAGCCCGTTCACCGGGCCGGTGTGGTGGGTGGCGGTGCTGCCGGGGTCGGCGACCGGGTCGGCGCCCGGGGTGGTGATCGTGGTGCCGCCCTGGCCGTTGGTGAGGGTGTTGCCGCCGCCGGTGAACTCGGGGTGCCCGAGGAAGGGGCCGGTGTCCGGCGGGGTGGTGACGGTTCCGCCGGTGCTGGTGGCGGTGGTCGTCCCCCCGCCGGGCGGATTCTGCACGGTGAGCTGCCCGCCGGGCGCGATGGTGTGGCCGGTGCCGCTCTTGTCGTGGACGGTGGTGACCGTGGTGCCGTTGTCACCGCCGGTGAAGGTGGTGGTGAAACCGCCGGAGTTGACGGTGGTGGTGTTGCCGGAGGTGCCGATGGTGTCTCCGTCGGCGTTGGTGACGGTGGCATCGCCGGGGAGCGTCCCGCCGCCGTCCTGGTTCCGGGGCGGCGCGATATCGGCGCTGTTTCCGCCGGGGCCGTCGATATGGAGCGTGCCGTCGGGGCCGATGCCCACCGTGGTCGGGCCACCGCCGCCGTCCGCGGCCGGGGTGACGAGGACATCGCCCTTGCCGGGGGTGTTGACGGTAACCCCGGGGGTGGTGACACCGGTGCCGTTCGCGGTGGAGGTCGCCGTACCGCCGTTGCCGTCCGGGGTGGTCACGGAGAGGACCGGGTTTCCGGCGCCGTTGGTACCGGTGGTGACCGTGGTACCGCCGGTGGTGACGGACGGCTGGGTGCCGTCGGCCGTGAACCCGCCGCCGGTACCGGTCGCTGTGGTGCCCGCGGGGGTGTGGGTGACGGTGGTACCGGCACCCGCGGGGGCCTGGCCGGTGACGGCCGGACCGCCGGTCCCGGTGGGGTCCACGGTCGCGGACGCCGTGGGGGTGCCTCCGACGGAGGTCGTGGCACCGGTATCGGTGAGCGTGGTGCCGGTGCCGTCCGAGGTGGTGACGGTGAGCGGGGTCCCGGTGCCGGGGTTCGCGGGGGCGATCGTCACCGAGGGGTTGGTGCCGTCGGCGACGGTGGTGCCGGCCGGGGAGGTGGTGACGGTGGTGGGCCCCTGGCTGACGGTGGTGGCACCGCCCTGGGTGGTCACCGTACCGCCGGGGGCTCCGGGGGTGCCGGGGAGTGCGGTGCTGAGGCCGTTCGGTCCGTGGGTCGTGGTGAAGGGGCCCGAGGTGATCGTCGAGATGCCGTTGCCCACGGTCAGTACGGTGCCCTGCCCGCCGTCCACGGTGATCACGGAGCCGCCCGAACCGTCCGGGCCGATGGTCGCTCCGCCGATGGTCACCGGCTGGGACGCGGTGGGCTGGGAGCCGTACGGCTCGACGGTGATCTTTCCGCCCTCGTTGTACACCTTGACGGTCAGCTGACCGCCCTCGCCGACCGTCACATCGAGGCCGTTGTGCGTCACCACCGTCCCGCCGCCGGGGCCGGGCGGGGCGATGCTCGTCGGGGAGCCCGTTCCGGTCACCGTGACGGAGCCGTCCGGCGCCTTGGTGATACCGCCGTGCCCGAAGGACCCGTCCGGCGCGACGGTGAACGGGGTTCCGGTGCCGCCCGCGGGTGCGAGGGTGTGACCGCCGGGGCCGAAACCGACGCTTCCGCCGGGACCGCCCAGACTGCCGCTGCCGGGTCCGGTGCCGGTCACTCCGCCGGCCGTGAACCCGCCGGCCGGGCCGACGGTGACCACGGGCCCGGTGCCGGGGGTGACCCCGAGGGTTCCTGCGGGTCCGTTGAAGGAGACCGTGGTGGGGTTCGGCGCCGCGGTACTCACCGAGAAGCCGTTGTTCCCGAGCGTGGTCGACGGGCCGCCGGGGGTGCTGATGTTCGCGGAGCCGTCCTGGTTGAGCTGGGTCGTCGTGGCACCGTCCTGGACGGTGACGGGTCCGGTGCCGCCGGGCGGCGGCAGGGTGACCGTCTGGCCGCCCGCTCCGTCGGTGAAGGTGACCGAGCCGTTCGGCGCGAGGTTCACGGGGTTGGTGTCGACGGTGAAGGTGCCGGGGGTGCCGGTGTTGGTGGCGATCGTGTGGTCGCCGGGGAGGTTGACGGTGACCGCCCCGGTGCCGGGGGCGACGGTGACCACGGGCGGAGCTCCGGTGCCGGGGCCGTTCGGCCGGTCGAACACGTCGATGACGTTGTTCTGGTTGGTGATACCGGTGGTGTCCGTCTGCACGGTGGTGAACTGACCGTTGCCGGAGACGGAGAGCGAACCGTCGGGGGTGCCGATGCCGTTCGCGTCGAGGACGAACTTGGGCGGGGCGGGCGGCGGGGGGCCGTCGCCCGCGTTGTTGCCGCCGTCACCGGCGTTGTTCGTGTTCGCCCCGTCTCCGGCGTTGCCGGGATTCCCGGGATTGCCGGGGAGACCTCCGTTGTCGCCGCCGTCGCGGGGCAGCGGGTCGGGGAGGATCGCGTCGATGTCGTCGATGTCGTCGACGCCGTTGTCGCCCTGGAGATTCGGAGCGTCAGTGGTGTTCGGCCCGTTCACATCGGGCGCGTTCACATTCGGTCCGTTCCCGTTGGGCGCGTTCACATCCGGCCCGTTCCCGTTGGGCGCGTTCACATCCGGAACATCGGCGCCGGTGTTCGCATCGGTGTCGCCCTGCGGTGGCCGCGGCCCCGCGATCGTCGTCCCGTCCGGCCCCTTGGAGATCTCGCCGAAGGACCCGGAGGTGGTGAAGCCGTCCGGCGTCAGCGTGGTGGTCAGCGGGTTCTTCCCGCCGGACACCGGTGTCTCCACGGTCGTCGTGGTGCCGTCGGACACCACCGTCCCGCCCTTGGGGGAGGTGATGGTGTTGGTGCCTCCGGTGGTCTCCGAGGTGAAGCCGTCCGGGGTCGTGGTCTTCGCGGAGACCACCGGCGGCGGTGCCACGGCGTCCTTCGGCGGTTTCTGGGCGCCCGGGTCGATCTTCGTCTCCGTCGTCAGCCCGTCCGGCGTAGTGATCTTGGTGGAGAGGGCCCCGGTCTCGGGGCTCGACGACGTCTTGCCGAGGATCCCGTGGAATCCGGTCTTCTGCGGGAACCCCGCCCCGTCCACGAAGAGCAGATTGCCGAACGCGAAGTTCCCGTCCGGACCGAAACCGAAGCTCTGCGGCGAGAACGCCTTGTCGATATTGCTCTTGAACTTTCCCTTCACCGTAAAGGCGTTCTTGATGTTGTTGGCCAGGGCGGTACCGCCGAAAAGGGTGAACCCGCCCGCGACCGCCGCTCCGATGGCCGCTCCGATGGCCGCGTTCTTGAGGTCGAGCGGTTTCTTCTCAACCGCCGCCGTGATGGCCGATGCGGCGAGCCCCAGACTGAATTCCGTACCGACGTCGACGGCGAACTTGCCGGCCAGCGCGGCGGCCGGATTCACCTTCAGCCCGGCAATGCCCTTGCCCAGCGGGCCGAAGAACTTCCGGAAGGCGGTGGACCCCTGGAGCGTCTTGGTGACGAACGCCGAGACGGATCCCGCCCCCTTGCCGAACTTCGCCAGCAGGGGGGCCAGTTTGGTCAGTTTGGCAACCGTGGCGCCGATCTTGCCGAGGGCGCCGAGCAGTACCCCGCCCGGTACCAGCGTCAGAATGCCGATCAGCAGTTCACCGACGTCGATCTTCCCCTGGGACACCATCCGGATCACCGAGAAGGCCAGCAGCGCCGCTCCCAGCAGGATCCCCACCACCGGGAAGAACACCGCGACAATGCCGATGATGATGCCCGCGATGAGCTCGACGATCGGGTTGTCGGCGAGGAAGTCCCCGATCTTCTTGAAGCCGCTGCGCTCCGGAATGGCATCGTCAGCGGCGTCCCGCAGGGTGACCGAAGCCCGGTCCGACGCGCCCGCCCGCAGCTCCCTCGCCTGCCGTCCCAGCGCGATCGCCCGGTCCAGCTCGGCCTGCGCCGCCGCGACCCGGTCCCGCTCCGCGCCGTTCGCCGCGAGTTGCTCGGGGGTGGCATCGGCGGCGGGTTCCGGCACCTCGGTCCCGGCCGCACCCGCGTTCGCCTGCCCCAGGTCGATCGCCTCGTCCAGCATGCCCTGGGCGGTCTCCAGCTCACCGGCGTAGTCGCGGTAGGCGTCGGAGGCCCGCTGGAACGAGTCGCGGGTGCGCTCCAGCATGCCGGGCACCTCTTTGATCCGCTCGCGCAGGGCGTCCATCGCCTCGCCCCGGCCGGTCCGGATCCGCCCGTCGCCGCGGAGCAGTTCGACGCCCTCCCCGGCCCGGTCGCCCAGTTCCCGGTAGGTCCCCGAGAGGACCCGGATATCGTCCGGGTTCCCCGGTGTGGGGTCCTCGCCGAAGCCGAGGACCTCCCAGCCCGTGGTGTGTCGTCGCGGCATCTGCCCGCCTCCTGGCCTCCTGGTCCGGTCACCGAGCCAGTCACGTACCGCCCACCGCGACCGGTTCACCGCCCGGGTCCCGGAAGGCACCGGACGGCAGGCGGCCCGGCCCCGCCCCGGCCGGCCGTGACCGCCGTTGAACCGCCGCACGGCCGCCGTCCGTGTGCACCCCCGAAGCACACAACCCGCGCACGACGGCCACCCGGCGGAGGAGGAGACCGAAAGATGCGAGACGGCCCAGGAGCAGCAGACCGCCCGGGAGCAGGAGCAAGCCCGGAAACCCGGCCCGGAAGAGACGACCGTGGAGGATCCGGCGCTCCGGCGTTCCCCGCACCGCCCCGGACGCGCCGCCGGTACCGCTTCCCGCCACCGGCGGTCCTGCTGCTGGGCCCGGCGCTGGTGACGGCCGTGCTGCTGCCCGCGCCCGCGTGGGCAGCCGGGTCCGGCGCACCGCTCGCCGTCCCCGTACTCGCCCCGGCCAATGAGCTGACGAAGTTCTACGTCGTCAAATCGCCGGAGGAGAACGGCGGCCGGGTGGACGAGCTGAGCGGTATCGCCGCACGCACGCTCGGGGACGCGGACCGCTTCCAGGAGATCCTGGTGCTCAACACCGGCCGCACCCTGCCCGACGGACAGCTCTTCCTCGGTGCCGAACAGGCCGTACCCGGTTTCGCGCTGCGGCTGCCCGCCGACGCCGAGGGACAGGACGTCCAGTTCGGCGTCCTGCCCGGCGAGAACGGGGCCCAGCCCGGCACGGCCGCCCCGCCCGGCAGCGGCACCGCCCCGGGGGTCCCCCGCACCACGGCTTCCGCCGGATCCGCCAACCCGTTCGCGTCCGTCGGCGACCGTGTTCCCCTGCCGCTGCTCATCGGCGGTACGGCCGGAGTCGCGGCGCTGACCGTGGCCGTCATCGCCCGCCGTCGCCTCGTCCGTGCCCTGCGTACGGCCGGGCGGGGGCTCGCGACAGCGGCCCGGGCGCTGCGTCCCCGGCTCCCCCGGCCGCTCGCCCTCGCCCTGCTGCGGCGCCGCCGGGGCGCCCTCGCCCGGAAGCTGGCCGCCGACAGCCGGACTCCCGTCCTGGTCCGCGACGCACTGGGCGAGCTGGCGCACCCGTCCGGCGGCGCTCCCCGGGTCTACAGCGTGCGCGTGGAGCCGTCGGGTCTGCTGGCTTCCGTCTCGGGCACGGACCGGGTGCCGCCGCCGTGGACCGAGGTCACCCCGTACCGCTGGCGCCGCGAGGGGCATCCCCACGCTCCCGGCACCGGCACCGGCACCGGCACCGGCGAGCAGAGCCGGGAGCCGGTCCTGCCGCATCTGGCCAGGGTCGGGGTCGACGCGGACGGCGCCCAGATCATGGTGGGCCTCGGCCAGATCCGGGGCGCGCTCAGTGTCCGCGGGGATCTGCGGGTCGCCCGGGACACCGTCGCCGCCCTCGGGCAGGGGCTGCTGGAGCTGCCCTGGCAGAACACCGTGGTGGTGGCCGTCGATCCGGGCGCCGACGCGCTGCCGGGCCTGCACGGCCTGGTACGGATCCGCTCGGCCGCGGAGGTACGGGAGCGGACCCCGGCAGCCGTGTTCGACGCGGCGGAGGACCTGGGGCTGGGCCTGGTCCGCGCGGCGGGCGGCCGGGGCCCGATCGCAGGCTTCCTGCTGGTGCCCCGGCCCCCGGACCCCGAGGAGGCCCGGCTGCTGGCCGAACTGGCGTCACCGCGGGGCAATTGGACGGTCCTGGCGGCCGGGGACGTTCCCGGGGCGCACTGGCGCTGGTACGCGGAGCCGGAGGGCATGGTGGATCTCGGGGTGCTGGACCTGCGGGTCACGGTTCCGGCTCCGCCGGAGGCGTCCGTGAACCGTATCTGAAAAATACGGATTTCCCCCCTTTCCCTTCCCTCTCTTTCCCTTCTCCCTCTTTCCCTTCCCTCCCTTCCTCCCCCTCCTTCTTCAGCCCTTCCCCTACCGCGTTCCGGAATACGCCCCGGCGAACCGTGCCGAGGGCGTTTCCGGCATGTCCGCGAACTCCCTCAGCCCCTTCCGTAATCACTGCCGGAATTTCTCCGCGAACCACTGAACCACCCCGCCGCCACACCCGTATTGATGGCGAGACCGACCGAAGAAGAAGACTCCGCTCCGGTGGCCGGCGGCCTCCTCCCCGGCCACCGGGGCGGCCCCGCAGAACCCGGAAAACGCACCGGCAGAGCCCGCCGGAATCGAAGGAAACGAGGGGACATCCCATGACGAAGCTCCGGAGCACGATGATCACTGCGGCGGGCGCCGCGGCCGCGCTGGTCCTGCTGACCGCCTGCGGCGGCGAGAGCAAGAACGGCGGCGACGCCGGGAAGGCGGGCGCCACGCAGGCCGCCGCGCCGGCCGGCGGGGGCACCGCGCAGGCCGCCGGGGTCCGGCCGGTCGCCGCCGGGAAGCTGAGCATCTGGGCCGAGGGCGCCCTCGGCCCCGTGGTGACGGACAGCGCCGGTTTCACCCTCTACCGCTTCGACAACGACACCGCGTCGCCGCCCAAGTCGACCTGTGACGGCGACTGCGCGAAGGCATGGCCGCCGGTGCTCGCCGCGGACGCCCGCGCCGCCGACGGGATGAACGCGGCGCTCCTCGGCAAGGTGACCCGCTCCGACGGCACCCAGCAGCTCACCCTCAAGGGATGGCCGCTCTACCGGTTCGCCAAGGACACCCAGCCCCGGCAGACCAACGGACAGGGCGTCGGCGGCACCTGGTTCGCGGCCGCCCCCGACGGCAACAAGGCGGGCCAGGGTGCCGGAGCCGGTACGGGCACCGGCACCGGCGGCGGTGACCAGCCCGCGGTCACGGCCCTGCCGCCGCTCTCCGTCCGGGAGGACGCGAAGCTCGGACCGATCGTCCGCGACGGCAAGGGCCGGACGCTCTACCGCTTCACCAAGGACACCGACTGGCCCATGAAGTCCAACTGCACCGGTCCGTGCCTGGACACCTGGCGGCCCGCGAAGATGCTCGACAAGGCGGCGATCGCGAAGGCCACGGGCATCGACCCCAAGCTGATCATCGAATACAAGCGCCCCGACGGCACCCGTCAGCTCACCATCGACTGCTGGCCGCTGTACTGGTTCACCGGTGACAAGACGCCCGGTGAGACCAAGGGGCAGGGCGTGGGCGGCACCTGGTTCGCGGTGCGCGCGAACGGCGGGCTCGCCAAGTAGCACTTGCCGAGCGGCACCGGGCCGGCGGCCCGGGGCACGGCGAAGGGGCGGGGCGGTTCCCTCGACGGGAACCGCCCCGCCCCTTTTCGTCCGCCCGTGTCCCGCTCAGCGGAAGAGCTGGCCCCGGACCGCGCCCCGGGGGAAGGACCGGGTGTGGGTGTCGGCGTAGAAACCACCCGGGGCGGCGGCCAGTTCCCGCAGAACGGCGGGGGCGGCGACGGGAACCGCGCCCGAGACGGCGATCAGCCCGGGCGGCAGGGGGTCGGTGAACAGCGGTACGGCGACCGGACCGGTCCGCCCCAGAGCGCCGCGGTGGATATGGGCGGCCGTCGGCGGTTCGAGGTTCACCCAGGCCAGCGAGTAGCCGAGGGTTCCGTTGCCGGGTGTCAGGGAGACGGTGGTGCCGGCGTCGGGGTCGCCCTGGGCCCGGGAGCCCCCGTCGTCGAACTCCTGACGGCCGTCGGCGAGGGCCCGCAGGCTGCCCGCCGGTACGGTGCCCAGCGGATCGACCGGTGTGGGGGAGGCCGCGACGGCGCCGCTGAGGGTGCCGCCGGGCAGTCCTTCGGCGGCCAGGGAGACCGCGAAGTCACCGGGCCGGGAGCGGAGTCGTTCCGCGAGGGCGGTATCGGTGACGGTCGTCCGGCCCACGACGGACCGGACGCCTTCCGGCAGTGATCCGCGGAGCAGTTCGGCGACGGGGCGCGCGTCGCTGCCGAGGAGGGTGGCGGACCGGGGCGCGGCAAAGCCGTTCCAGGTGAGCGAGAAGACGATCCGGTTGCCCTCGCTGGTGATCAGGGCGACGGCCCCGGCGCCCTGGCCGCCGCCGAGCCGGGAGATCAGCGAGGTCCCCGGCCCGGTGGCCTGCGGCCGCTGCTGGGTGACGGTCGCGGGGGCCGTGGCCCGTCCGGCTCCGGTGTCGGCGGCGGGGGTGCCGCCGCATCCGGTCAGGCCGGTGAGGGCCGTGACGAGCAGTGCGGCGGAAACGGCGGCCGGGCGGGCCCGGTGGCATCCGGAGCGCGGCCGGACCGGGGCGGGGGCCGGAAGGACCGTGGCCGGGCGGGGATCCGGGTCCGGCATCGTCGGCATCGTCGGTATCGGTGTCGTCGGCACGGGCGGTATCGGTGTCGTCGGCATGGGCGGGTTCCTTTGCGAGAAGGGGCCGTACGGACAGGGCACGGCGTACGAGAGCGGGGGCGGGCGCCCGGAACAGCGCCCGCCCCCGCTCGGCCGGGGTGCGGCGGCGGGCCGGAATCCCGGGCACCCCGTGCACGCGTCCCGCGCGCCCCGGGTTCACCCGCCCTCGGCCGCCGCGCCCCCTTCCCCCTCGGTGGCGGTATCTCTAGGGCCCCCCGAACTGGAGGCTCCAGGCCTGGATGGTGCCGCTGCTGCCGGTTCTGGTGTCCTGGGCCCGAAGTGACCAGTTGCCGTCCGCTCCCTCCGCCGAGGCGTCGACGCGGTAGGTCGTACGGACATCGGCCGCGGTGTCCGTATCCGGTACGTCCTCCAGCAGAAGGGCCGTGCCGTCGGGGGCGACCAGGTGGAGGATCAGATCCCCCCGGCGCGGATGCCGTACGTCGACGACGACCCGCAGGTCCGCGGGCGCGTTCCCGGTCCGGCCGAGGACCGGGATCTGGCTGTGCGCGGGGGTCCCGGCGTCGGCGATGTTCACCGTGCCGTTGCGGTGGTACTTCAGCGGCGCGGGGAACGTCAGGCTCCAGGCGTCGATCAGCCCGGTGTCGCCGAGTGCCCCGTCGGTGACCCGGAGCCGCCAGGTGCCGCCCGCATGTTCCGCGGAGGCGTCGACGCTGTACTCGTCGAGGACGTCGTCGGTGTCGCCGGAGCCGGTCAGGTCCTCCAGCAGGTAGGGAGTGCCGTCGGGGGCGATCAGCTCCAGTTTCAGATCGCCGCGGTGGGGGTGGCGGAGGACCGTCCGGACCTTCAGTCCGGCCGGCGCCCGGCCGGTGATGGAGGAGATGGACACGGTCGACTCGGTGGTGCCGTTGTCGGTCAGCGGTACGTCGGCGGGGTTCTCGAACCGGGTTCCGGGGGGCACCGTCAGCACCCCGCCCATATTCAGGCTCCAGCCGTCGACGGTCCCCGTACTGCCGGTCCGGTTGTCCCGGACGACGAGGTCCCAGGTTCCGTTGGCGGTCTCCGCCGAGGCGTTGACGACATACGTCCTGAAGACGTCGGCGGTGGTGTCGGTGTCGGGGAAGTCCTCCAGCGGATAGGAGGTGCCGTCGGGTGCCTCCAGGGTGAGGACGAGGTCGCCGCGCCGCGGATGGACGATGTCGACGGCGACCCGCAGATCGGCCGGGGCGTTCCCGGTGATCCCGGTGACCTGGGCCGGTATCCAGTCGCTGGAGTTGTCGTCGGAGATCGCCCGGTCGGTCCCGTTGGCGAACTTCGTCACCGGTCCCGCCGCGCTCGGCGCCCGGTCGGCGGGCGACCACATCCGCCAGGAGTCGATCTTCATGGCCGAGCAGCAGTAGTCGGTGCGCTTCGCCCGGAGTTCCCACTCGCCGCTCGCGGTCTCGGCCGAGGCGTCCACGGTCCAGTAGGGCGGCAGGACGGCCCCCCAGCGGTGCAGGGGGTAGCGGGTGTTGTCGGGGGCGATCAGCTCCAGCTCGAGATTGCCCGGGGACGCCGTGGTCGCGACCGAGACCCGGAGGTCGGCGGGGGCGTTCCCGGCGAGGCCGGTGACCCTCTTGTACGAGGTCGCGGTGTACGGGCTGCTGTCGGGCAGGGTGACCGCGGGACCGTTCTGCTCCGGCCAGGCGACGGCGGGCACGGGTGTGCCGGGTGGTGCTGCCGACAGGCTCCAGGTGTCGATATGCCCGGTGTCGCCCCACACCCGGTCCCGGACCCGGAGCTTCCACACCCCGTCGGCCCACTCCGACGACCCGTTGAAGACATAGGACTTCGTCAGATCGTCGGTATCGCCGCCGGGTGCCAGGTCCTCCAGCGGATAGGCGGTGCCGTCCGGGGCGACGAGATGGAGCAGCAGGTCGCCGCGGTAGGTGTGTCTGAGGGCGACGGACACCTCCCAGTCCTTCGGGGCCACTC
This sequence comes from Streptomyces sp. NPDC003691, assembly GCF_053981115.1. Classification (NCBI taxonomy): domain Bacteria; kingdom Bacillati; phylum Actinomycetota; class Actinomycetes; order Kitasatosporales; family Streptomycetaceae; genus Streptomyces; species Streptomyces sp. NPDC003691. The sequence goes on from NZ_JBSFNQ010000007.1 coordinate 58,541, forward strand.
CGGCGAGGCCGGAGACGGTGACGGGCGATTCGGCGGTTCCGTCGTCGGGCACCGGGATGTCGGTGGGGTTCTCGGCACGCCAGCCCGCCGGGACGGCGGCCTGCGGGCTGGGCAGGATCTGGAGGGCCCAGCCGTCGAGGGTTCCGGTGTTCCCGGTGAGGGTGTCGACGATCCTCAGCGCCCAGCTCTGGTTCACGGGCTGGGCGACGCCCCGCAGTTCGTAGGTTTTGAGGACGTCGGCGCCGGTATCGGTGTCGGGGAAGTCCTCCAGCGGGTGGACGGTGTCCCCGTGCAGCTCCAGCCGGAGGTCGCCGCGGCGCGGATGCCGGATGTCGACGGTGACCCTGAGGTCGACGGCGGCGTTCCCGGTGATCCCGGAGACGTTGAGATAGCTGGTGGCGTAGTTCCACGACTGGTCGGGGATCGCGGTGTCGGTGCCGTTGGCGAACTTGTTCCTCGGGCCCGGGGGGCTCGCGGTCCGGTTCACCGGCGACCACAGGCTCCAGGAGTCGATCCGGGTCGACGAGCAGCAGTAGTCGGTCCGGGTGACCTCCAGTTCCCAGGAGCCGTTGGCCCGTTCCCCGGAGGCGTTCACCATCCAGTGGTCGGGGAAGGTCTGTTCGCGTTTGTGGAGCGGGAAGCGGGTCCCGTCCGGTGAGACGAGCACCAGTTCCAGATAGTCCGCACTGGTCGTCGTCGACACGGAGACCCGCAGGTCGGCCGGGGCATTGCCGGTGATCCCGGCGACGTACGCATAGCCGGAGGCCCGGTAAGGGGAGCTGTCGGGCACGGTGAACGCCGACCCGCTCCGGGCCGGCCAGGCCACCTGCGGTGCCAGGACAAAGCCCCAGGAGTCGATGGACCCGGCCTCCCCGGCGACGGTGTCCTGGACCTTCAGCTTCCAGGTCCCCTTGAGCGCCTCGGCGGCCGCGTCGACCGCGAACACCGGCCCCAGGACGGGTTTCCGGTCGTGCAGGACATAGGCGGAGCCGTCCGGGGCGAGCAGGGTGACGACCAGCTGGTCGGGCCTGGTGTGGGTGATGGCGGCCTGTACCTGCATGCCGTTGGGCGCGTTGCCGCGCTCCTCGGCGATCGTCAGGGGGCTTTCGGCGGTCGCCAGATCGGCGAACTTCACGGGTGCGGTGGTCAGTGCGGTCGCGAAGGAGGCGGGTGTCAGGCTCCAGGAGTCGATCACCCCGGTGTCGCCCCAGACGGCGTCCAGGACGCGGAGCTTCCACACCCCCTCGGCCTTCTTCGCCGACGCGTTGACCGTATAGGTCTTGGTGAGGTCGTCGGCGTCGCCGCCGCCCTTGGTGAGGTTCTCCAGGAGATAGCCCTCGCCGTCGGGGGCCTCCAGATAGAGCGCCAGATCGCCGCGGTGGGTGTGCTTGAGCGCCACGGACACCTGCCAGGCCTTCGGTGCCTGGGTGCCCTTTTCGGGAACCGTCTCGACGGTGATCGGCGACTCGCTCCAGGCGTCGTCGGCGATGGGTACGTCGGTGAGGTTCTCGCCCTTCCAGCCGTCCTTGAAGACGGCTGGGGTGCTGGGCAGCGTCTGCACGCTCCACTCGTTGATCTCGCCCGCGAACTGCGTTCTGGTGTCGGTGACCACCAGGGTCCAGGAGGTGTTGGGCGGCAGGGCCACCCCGGTGAGGGTGTACGTCTTGCGGACGTCCTCGCCGGTGTCGTAGTCGGGCACGTCCTCCAGCAGCAGGGTCCGCGACCCTCCGGTCAGCTCCAGTTTCAGATCGCCCCGGTTGGGGTGCCGGATATCGACGGCGACCCGCAGGTCCTGGGCTTCGGAGCCGGGGAGTCCGCAGGGGGAGAGATAGCTGGAGGTCTGCCAACTGGTGATGGGCTTGTTCTCGGGGTTGGCGAACTTGGTGTCGGGCGCCCTGTTGGGCTCGGTCAGGCTGATCGGCGACGACAGGTTCCAGCCGAGGATGTTCGGCCCGCTGCTGGACGAGGTGTTCTCGAACTTCAGGGTCCACTCGCCGTTGGCCGGTGACTCCGAGGCGTTCACGACGTACTGGCTCCGGAGGTTGTACGGGTCGGTCGCGTAGCGGGCGCAGCTGCTGGGCGCCGCCGGGGGCGGCCGCAGCCCGTCGTAGAGCACGTACTGCTTGGGCTCGGCGGTGGGTGTCGGCCGGGGTCCGACCAGGATCATGCGCAGGCTGGACCCGGCGTAGCCGTACTGCGGGTCGACCGTGAGCGTCAGGTTCTCGGGTGCGTTGCCCACCAGGCCGGAGACCGTCACCGAACGGGAGGTGGTGGTGTTTGCGGCCACCTGGAAAGCGGAGCCTGCCCGGGGTGCCCAGGGGACCCCCGGCTTCTTTCCTTCGCCGTACGGTGCCGACAGGCCCCAGCTCTCCAGCGAACCGCTGTCGCCGATGACGGTGTCGTGGACCCGCAGCACCCAGAAGCCGTTGGCGGTCTCCGCGGCGGCGTTGAGCTGGTAGCTCCTCTTCAGTTCGTCGACGTCTCCGCTGCCCCGGAGGTTCTCCAGCAGATAGACCGTGCCGTCGGGCGCGATCAGCTCCAGCTTCAGATCGCCCTGGTAGGTGTGCTTGATATGGACGTCGACCCTGAGCCGCTCCAGTGCGTCGGGGGGCAGGTTCTGTACGTTGAGCGGGATGTCCGTCACTCCCAGGTCCGGGATCGGCTGGGACTGGTTGTGAATCGTGGCGGGCACCGTGAGGTTGCCGATCGCCTGGAGCTCCTCGGCGGACGCGGGTTCGGGACGGACTTCGACGGTGTCCACCGTTCCGGCCAGCCGGTCCACGGCCTGGCCGCCCTGGAGGCCGCGGCCGATCGCCAGCCCTCCGTCGGCGACCGCCGCGCTGAGGTACGGCTCCGACGCGTGGAGGCGGCCGTCGACGTAGAGACTCAGGTCGCCGGTGTGCTCGTCCTTCTTGGGGTTGGGTGCCCGGTACACACCGGCGAGATGGACCCAGAGCCCGGTTCTCGGGACGGTGGCCGATCGGACGACCTTGTCGGGGACCGTACCGCCGGTGTGGGTGTTGCCGGTGATGCCGAAGGCCCAGGATCCCTGTCCCGCCGGACCGTGGTCGTAGAAGAGCCGGAAGCCGGACCGGTCGGTACCGTCCTGGCTGATGATCGTCTGGGTCCGGCCGAGTGCGTCGAGTTTCACCCAGGCGGCCACGGTGAACCCGGTGTCGGGGCGGATCACCGGGCCCGCGGTGTAGGCGTGGCCGTCGATGCCGTCGAAAGCGAGCCCACTGGTGGGTTTGTTCTGCTGGTCGGGCTTGCCGCTGGTCCAGGTGGAGCCGTTCCACAGGGCGAGGGTGTGGCCGTGGCCCGTCCGGTCGGCGGGGGTGTCGTCGAGGTTCCATCCGGCCCCCGGGGCGAAGCCCGGTGCTGCCGCCCGTTCCTTCACCCGGGCCGCCGGCAAGGCGCCGGACAGGATCTCCGCATCGTCGACGTTCCCCGGCCAGTAGGCGCCCGGGGTGCCGTTGCTCTTCGCCCGGCCGATCACGAGGCCGCCGTCCGGATACCAGGTGGAGCGGTGCGCCGCGGTCCCGGCGGGTCTGCCGTTGACGTACAGCGTCATGGTCCCGACGGTGTGGTCGTAGACCCCGGCGAGATGCGTCCACACCCCGGTCTGGGGGACGGAACCGGCCGTCGCGTACACCCCGGGGGCCTCCTCCGGGGCGTCCGCCGGATTCATTCCGAAGGTCCAGCGGTTGGCCGCCGCCGAGTAGCCGAGGACGAACCCGCTGTCGTGGCGGCCGTCCTGGCCGACCGCGGTCGCCTGGGTACCCGGGCCGTTGAGGCGGACCCAGGCGGCGGCGGTGAAGCTGCCGAGGGTGTTCTGCGGGGTCCGTTCGGCGACGGGTCCCGCGGTGTACGCGTGGGTCTGGCGCCCGTCGAGCCGCAGCGCCCGTCCGGTGCCGGAGCGGCCGGGGTTCGCCCAGGTGGTGCCGTCGTGCAGGGCGATGGTGTGCCCGTTGTTCTCCAGGTCCGCGCTGGTGCGGCCGCTGCCCTCGTCGAAGGACCACCGGCTGGCGGCCTGGTAGGGCGCCGGGCGCTTCATCCGGTGCTGGACCTCGAAAGGCGATGCCGCCCAGGGATAGAGCTGGAGGTCGTCCAGATCGCCGGGCCAGAAGTCCCTGGGCAGCCCGCCGGACCTGCCCCGGCCGATGGCGGTGGCCCCGGCCGCGTACCAGGTGCTGGTGTGGTCGGCTTCGGCGGCCTGGCGGCCGTTGACGAAGAGCCTCAGCTTCCCGGCGGTGTGGTCGTAGACCCCGGCGACATGGGTCCACACCCCGGTCTGGGGAGCGGCGATGGACCGCGCCACCGCGGTGCCCTGCACACCCCCCGTCTCGCCGCGGGGCATCGCGAACTCCCAGGAGCGGGGGGCCGGATGGTAGCGGAGGGCGAAGCCGCTCTGGTCGGTGCCGTCCTGGCTGAGGACCGTGGCGGCGGCGAAGGTGCGGTCCAGCTTGACCCAGCCCATGGCGGTGAAGCTGCCGAAGGTGTTCTGCGGGGTCTTCTGGAGGACGGGCGCCGCGGTCGCCGCGTGACCGGCCGTACCGTCGAAGCGGGCGGCGCCGGGGTTGTTGCCCGCGCGGTCGGCGGTCTGGGTGACGGTGCCGGAGACCGTGGCGTCGAAGCGATACGGGCCGGGGGTCTTCCCGGTGCCGGTGCTCGGGCCGTCGACAAGCGTGCCGCCCGTGGTGGAATCGGCACTCCAGTACCCGTAGTAGGTGGTCGGCTTGACGACGTCGGTCGTCTTGAAGGCGTACAGGGCAGGACTTGCCGTACCGGCGTTGCCCGCCCGGTCGACCGGGACCACCTTCAGGTAGTTCGCCTTGGTGCCGAAGCCAATCATGGCCCGGTCCGCCGTGTAGTCGATCACCGCGACCCCGCCGGGTACGTCGGTGGCGACCGTCTTCTGGTCGCTGCCGACCGACGGGCTCTCGCCGAATCCGTACTGGAACCCGGTGATGTCCCCGTCGCCCCGGGCATCGAAGACGAAGCGGCCCGTGGTGTAGACGGGCGGTCCGGGCGCCGGGGGCGGCGGGAAGTCCGCCGAGGTGACCAGCGGTGGTGTGGCGGGTGGAGTGAGGTCGACGGTGAAGGTGCACCACGGGCGCCCGTCGCTGGAGTCCACGCCGTCGTCCACGGTGACGCCGAAGGTGTAGGTGACCCCGTCCTGAAGCGCCGGCAGGTTCTCCATCGAGAGCACCGCCCGGGCGGCCGGGGATACCGTCAGTGTCTGCCGGTGGATCTGGCCGGAGGGCGGCCCCGCCCCCTCCCACCAGCGGAAGACCGCGTTCAACTGGTTGTTGTGCCGCGGGGTGTCCGGGTCCGAGACGGCGGCCGACAGCTTCGGACGGGCGTTCTTGATGACCGGCTCCTCCCCCGCACAGCTCCGGTCGTCCAGTTTCAGATCGGCGGCCCGGTCGGGCACGGTGTTGTAGTTGACGCTGAGCGCCATCACCGGATCCCTGTATCCCGGCGTCGCCCGGTCCATGTATCTGCGGGCCGCGTACGAGTCGGGGGTCTCCTGGGCCCGGAGGGCGAGCGAGGTGGTGGGCCAGCGCCGGTCGGCCGCCTCCCGCACCAGGTCCGTGACGTCGAACCCGATCGGGCTCCCCTCGCAGAGCTGCTCGTCGTGCCCGTGGCCGAGGGAGGACTGGCCGACTTTGCGGTGGAAGACCGTGGAGTCCCAGGTGGTGGTGGGGGTGATCCGGTCGATGTGCCACAGCTCCACCGGTTTCGGGGTGCACGACTCGGCCCAGTACTGGAAGGCGGAGAACGTGGCCGAGACGATGCGCTTGCCCGCGAAGGCCGAGGTGTCCATCTCGTAGTAGGAACGCCAGCGCAGATCGTCGCCCTGGATCCGCCCCACCTGCCCGATATGGCTGGAATCCCAGTAGGTGGCCTTCACATTGGTCCGGGTGTTGTGGGAGAGCAGCATCCAGTGGAGCCTTCTGGTCTCCTCCGGCGGTCCGGTGACCGTCATGGGGTACGCGTCGGGAGGGACCGAAGCGGCGAGGGTTCCCACGGCGACGGTCACCCCGGCCGTCCGGGACACCCGCCAGGGCACCGGAGTGATATCCGGCTGCCGAGCGGGCCCGCCCGTCCTGAGCCCCTTCGTCTCCCCGGCCGCGGGTGAGGCGGCCGCCATGGTGCCGGGCGGTGTAGCGGCGGCGGTCCCCCGGCGGTGCAGCCCGAACCGGAACGCCCGTACCCGGGGGTCCCCGGCGGCGGCCGCCGAGCGGACGACCAGGGCGGGGGTGTAGCCGGTGGCTTCCGCGGTGAGCCGGATATCGACCCCGGGCAGCACGGCACGGTAGACCGCGGTATCGCCCTCCAGTACCGGCTTCGGCAGTCTCCCGGCCCAGTTCAGCCCGAACTCGCCGTCCTTCTGCCGGACCCGGACCAGTGGTGCGCCGCGTTTCCCGCCGCCGGAGAAGGCGACGGGGACCACGGCCGCCTTCGGTCCGACGGTCCCGTCGGGCCGTACGGCGAGCGTGGTGTCGACCGGCACCCAGCCCTCGCCGGTCCGGACCCGGACCGGCTGGCGGTGGACGGTGGCCCGGAAGGTGCCGTCCGGCAGGACGGACACCGTGGTCTCCGGGGTGCGCAGCTCGGTGATCTCCACGGGCTTACCGGTCCGCCGGGCACGTTCCCCGGCGGACTGTTCCGCGGCGGACTGTTCCGCGGCGGACTGTTCGGCGGCGGACTGTTCTGCGGCGGACCGCGCCGTCGCCGTCCCGGTGGTCCGCGCCGCCTTCGCCGGAACCACCGGGCCGGTCCGGGCGCTCTGCCCGGCTCCGGACCCGTCCGCCACGGCGGCGGACGGCGGACGGGCGCCGGCGTCCGCCTCCCGGGCGGCGGCCGGTCCGGCCGCCGTGACCAGGCCGGCGAGCAGGGCGGCGACCGAGACGACGGTGCCCACACGGAATCGCACAGCAGTGCCTGAGAACCTCATCCCGGCCGCCTCCCCCTACTTCTTCTTGTTCTTGCCGCTGCTGGTCTTCTTCTTGCCGCCGGGCTTCTTGCCCCGGTCGCCCTTGCCTTCGTTCCGTCCCTTCTTGTCGCCCGTCAGGGTCCTGATCACCACGTCGAACATCGCGGCGATCATGCCGAGAAGCTGTTTGACGGTCGGGTCCTTGGACCCGCTGACGACGCCCTTCGTGCCCTGGGCCTTGCCGCAGGTGCTCTTCTTCTTGCCCTTGATGCAGTCGGTCTTCGGCTTCGGCTTCGGCGGTTCGAAGAGCTGGACGTCGTATCCGTGCGGGAAGTAGTCGTCGGGATCGCCGACCGAATACAGCCCGCCCGGGTTGGCCGGCAGGACCTTGCCGCCGCCGCTCCAGAGCCCCTCGGGGAGCAGGGCGGACCCGGATCCGGTACTGCCCTGGGTGCCCGGTCCCGGAGCCGGACCGGGGCCCGGGGCCGGGGTCTGGCTGCCCGGCGGGTTGGTGTAGCCGTCCGGGACCTTCGGGTCCCAGCCGCCGCGCCCGGTCTCGATATCGGTCGCGAAGGCGAGCACCGCGTCCGCCCGGTCGGCGTCGCCGCCGCTCTCCGCGCCGGAGGCCGCGGCGGCGCCGTGTGTCGCGTACAGGTTGGTGAACCCGCGGTCGCCGCCGGTACGGAATCCGGTGACCGCGCTGTCCCATGCGGTCTCGGTCCCCGCGGCGCCGGTGACGGGCTGCGCGGTCAGACCGGTCGGGTCGGAGTTGCTGACCGGCGAGTTGCCCGCGTAGGCGTAGCCGTGGAGCTGCTGCGGGTCCTCGGCGTTCAGGATGGGGTCGGCCGAGAGGAAGGCCCCGGTGTCCGGGTCGTACTCGCGCGCTCCCAGATGGGTGAGCCCGGTGGTGGGGTCCTTGGTGCCGCCGACGAAGCCGCGTTCGCCGGGCCAGTTGGCGGCCTGGGGGCCGCGCGGTCCGCCGTAGGGCAGATGGCGCCGGACGGTGGTGGTGAGGTCGGTGGCGTCGATGGAGACGTCGGCGGTGCCGACATGGTCCTCGGTCAGCCAGCTGAGCCCGGCCGGGGTGCGGACGGCGATGTCGTCGCCGTCGACCGTGTAGTAGCGGGTGCCGGTGACCGCGCCGGTGGCCGTGGTGAGCTTCAGTTCGGTGTCGCCGAGGTAGAGCGTGGTGCTGCCGGGGTCGCGGCGCAGCAGCCGGTTGCCGTCGGCGTCGTACTCGAATCCGGTGGTCACCGCGCCCGCGGCGACCTGCGCGAGGCGGCCCTCCGGGTTCCAGGCCAGGGTCTGTCCGGGCCTGCTGGTGGTGTTGCCCGCCGCGTCGTAGCCGTACTGGGCGGTGGTGGTGCCGCTGGTCACGGACTGGAGCCGGTGGGCGCCCGCGGTACCGGCGGCGGGGTAGGTGTAGTCGCGGACGGTGTCGCCCGCGGCCGTACGGTGGGTCTCCCGGGTGCGGTTGCCCGCGGTGTCGTAGGCGTAGACGTGCCAGTACGGGGCGGGCCCGCCGAGTACCGGTGTGCCGGGTCCGGCGGCGCAGGCCGCGGTGGTGGTCCAGGCCTCGGTCAGCCGTCCCAGGGAGTCCTGGCGGAAGCACTGCCGGTCCCCGGAGACCGTGTCGGCGGCGGAGACGATATTGCCCGCGGCGTCGTGGGCGAGGGTGGTGTCCAGCGCGGTGACGCCGGTGTCCAGTTCGGTGCGGAGGCCGTTGACGAGCTGGGTGGCGGGGTCGTAACCGTAGGTCCGCAGTACCCGGCCGCCGAGATAGCGCTCCCGGAGCTTGCCGGTCTCGTGGTAGGTGGTGCCGGTGACATAGGCGGCGACGTCGGAGAAGACGGTGTCGGTCAGCCCGGTCGGGGTGTAGCCGGTCAGCAGGGTTTCGGCGGGCAGGCCGCCCGCGGCGGGCAGGGTACGGCTGGCGAGCTGTCCGGCCTGGTTGTACCCGGCGGTGGTCTCGTACCGTCCGGCCAGTGCCCCTTCGTTCGCGGGGATGGTGACGGCGGTGCCCGTCGGCAGGCCGACGTCGTTGTAGCCGGTGACCTCGGTGCGGTAGGCGTTGCCGCCGGACCAGCGGATCGCCGCCGCCTGGCGGCCGGTGCCGCGGGGCGCCGTGTCGTAGGTCCACTCGGCGAGCTTCGTACCGGTCGCCGAGCCCTGGAAGAGGCCGGTGCGCCGGTCGAGGGCGTCGTAGGTGTGGGCCAGGGTGGTGCCGCGGGCGTCGGTGACGGTGGTCAGCCGGTCCTTGTCGTCGTACGTCATGGTGGCGGTGCCCTTGTCGGGGTCCGCCACGGTGATCTGGCGGCCCCTGACGTCGTAGGTGAACTGCCAGGCGTTGCCCGCCGGATCGGTCACCGAGGAGCGCTTGCCCGCCTTTGTCCAGCCGTAGGCGGTGGTGAGATGGGCGCCTGCCGGGGCGTCCCCGGTGTACTGGCGCAGCTCCAGCAGCCGTCCGCGGGCATCGGTGATCCGGGTGACGGGGGTGCCGCCCGCCGGCGGGTCCTCGTGGACCCGGTCGCCCTGGTAGGCCCAGGTCGTCCGGTGCCGTTCCGTGCCGTAGGAGTGCAGGATCTCCGCGGTGGTGCGTCCGGCGCCGTCGTAGGTGAACTGCTTGCGGGACGGTACGGCGGACGCGTCGGTCACCAGCAGCACGGCGGACGGTGTGCCGGGGTTGTGGTAGGCGCCGTTGGTGGCGGCGATCCGCCCGGCGGCGTCGTACAGGGTGTCAGTGACGGTCCGGCCGCCGTTGGGCGACTGCTCCTGGGTCTGGCGCTGCCGGAGCAGCCCGTCGTAGAGGGTGTGGGAGGCGGTGTAGTCGCCGCCGCCGAGGAGTTTGCGGGTGGTGACCGCGGTGGGCGCCCCGGGGGTGGTGGTGTACTCGTACCGTACGGAAGGCGGCGAGGTGGTGGCACGGCCCGGCTGCCAGCCGGCGGTGAACCGGCCGAGCGCGTCGTAGGTGCGGGTGCCGCGGCGGTTGTCCGGGTCGACGGAGGCCGTCACCAGCCCGCGGGCGGGCTCGGTCTCGGAGGCGGTGGCATGGCCCAGCGGATTGGTCACGGTGGTCCTGGTGAGGGGTCCGCCGAGAGCGGGCTCGTAAGCCGTGGTCGTTCTGGCGCCGAGGGCGTCGTAGGAGTCGGTGATCCGGCCGTGCTGGTCGTGGGCGGCGCGCTCCTTGGTCGCGTACACCGGCTGGGTGCCGTTCCAGGAGGCGAGTTCTTCGACCTTGGTGACATCGCCCTTGACGGGCGGGGTGCCGAAGACGGTGGCGCCGTCGTAGTAGGTGCGCTCGTCGGTCAGCACATCGGCGGGCGCGGGCTCGTGGGCGCCGGTGGCCGGGCAGGCGGCGGCCGCGGTCAGGACCCGGCCCGGCCGGTCGAGGACCCAGGCGGTGGTGTTGCGGACATAGGAGGTGGTGGTGCAGACGTCGTCGCCGGGCACGGTGATGTCGCCCTTGTCGTGGACCTTGACCGGGCTGCCGTAGCCGTCGTACTCGGTCCGGGTCTCCACGGTCCGTGAGGTGCCGCCGGGCAGGGCGGTCCGGGTCTGCACGGTGTTCACCTTGAGGATGCGGGCCTCCAGCGGCCCGCTCTCCCGCTGGCGTACGGCGGTCGGGTCGGAGAGCCAGGGCTCGTGGAATTCGGCCGTGATCTCCGCCCCGGACACCGGGTCGCGGGTGATGGTCTCGCGGGCGAACCCGGCGAGACCGGGCTTGTCCTCGTACTCCCTGCCCAGGACGGTGAACTTGACCGTCCTGCGGGTGCCGTCGGCGAGCGGGTCGCCGTGCATACCGCGGGAGAAGATGTGCTCGGTGAGGGTCTGGGCGCCGCCCGGCGCACCGGTGCGGACCTTGACCCGCTGGAAGCCGCGCCAGGAGCCCCAGGTCTTGAAGCGGGCCGGGACCAGCTCGGCGCTGTCGTGGCGCCAGGCCGGATCGTCCTCGGTGTACTCGTAGCGGGTGATCTTGTCGGGCGCGCCCGCGACCAGATCCGCCTCTTCCACCTGGGTGACGACGTACTTGTTGAACCAGTCGAGGGTGGGCGAGGTTCCGGCGGCGGGCAGCCAGTTGCTGGGGAAACACCGTTTGGGGTTCAGGTCCTGGCGGGGCAGCGCGGTGGAGTTGCACAGGTCCTGGGCGTACGACACCCGGGTCACCCCGCCGGTCTCGTTGAAGACGTCCTTCAGCCGCCACTTGTTCATGACCGGGACGGCGTTGTTCACCAGGAGCCGGTTGGGCATCCGGATGCCGTCGAACCGGACCGGCGGCAGGGTGGCGGTGGAGCCGCCGGCCCGGCCGGTGCGCTGGACGGAGCTCAGCCAGAGGGCGGTGCTGGTGCCGTCGCCGGTGGCCGGGAAGGTGTGGGTCAGCGCCCAGGAGTCGACATCGGTGAATCCGGTGGCCTCACGCACCTGCGTGGTGATGTTCGCCAGCCGCTGGGAGGTCCAGAAGCTGGGTCCGGCGGCCGGGCAGGAGCCGCCGGTGCAGCCCAGGTCCCAGGGGGTGTCGGGCCAGCTGGTGGTCGTCGCCGGATCGCACAGGGCGCCGGGGATGCAGCGGGGCGCGGCGGTGAACAGCACCCGGGCGGTGGGCGCGACGCTGCCGTCGGCCCGGCCGCCGTACTCGATCCTGGCCGGCCGGCCGCCGCGGACGTACTCGGTGGCGGCGCTGGGGGTGGCGTCCCGGCCGTAGTGGTTGGTCTCGGTCTCGTAGGCGTAGGTGATCTCGTCGCCGTGGACGCCGGTGACGGTCTCCAGGGTCCAGCGGTACGCCTGGCGGCACCAGGACGTCGCGAACGAGGGGCCGTTGCAGGGCTCGCCCGGGTCGTTGCCGAAGACGGGCACCGTCCACGCCGACTTGGCGGCCGTGGTGCGGCCGAAGGTGTAGCGGGTGCCGTCGGGTCCGGTCACCACCCAGTGCTCGCCGTCGTTGTCGCCGTTGGTGGCGCCGGTGCGCAGCTCGACCCGCCAGCCTTCGTCGTCCGCGACCCGCCAGACGTCGGCGGCGGCGTCCTTGACGAGTTCGCCGGTCAGGCCGGGGAGCGCGATATGCGCGGCGTTCCGGTCCCAGCACAGGTCGCCCTTGCCCGGGAGACCGTCCTCGGAGCAGGGCTTGTAGGTGCGCTCGATGAAACCGGGTTCGTAGCCGAAGCCCTCTCCGATCCACGAGGACTGGTTGTTGGTGGCGGCGACCCGGCCGTCGACGGCCCCGGAGGAATAGGTCAGCGCCACGGCGGGCGCGATACCGGGGACCGGCGGCAGGGCGATCGGATAGTTCCACGAGAAGTCGCCCGACTGGATGCCGACCGCCCAGGTCGCCGAGGGGGCGAGGGAGGTAGGCGCGAAGGTGCCGACCGCGCCGGAGGCGGCGGAGGTCAGCGCGTAGGAACCGCTCGCGGTGGGCGCCCCGGTCCCGCGGGCCGCCGTCTTCGGCGGGTCCACGGCGACCCGGATCCGGCCCTTGGCGAGGTCGTTCTTCGCCGGGACGGCCTTGCGGGTCCTCAGGTCGACCACCCGGAGGCGGGCGGCATAGTCGCCGCCGAAGGCCTGCCGGAAGCCCGAGTAGTCGAGGTCGACGGTGACCGGCCCGCCGGGCGTGGTCACCCGGAACACCACCCCGTTGACCCCGGCCTTCTTCGCCGCGGCCCGGTCCAGCACCTCGACGCTTCCGGCGGCCTTCGCCCCGGCCCCGGCGACCCTGGCGGCCGGGGTGTCCGTCCCCGGCGCCGGCCACACCGGCTGCGGCGGCGCGGCGACCGCCTGCGCCGTGACGGCGAGCCGCGGCGGCGGCACCTTCTTCGCGGCCTTGCCGGGGACGGACCTTTCCCGTGGGGGCTCGGTCCAGGCGGGCTTCTTCCGTTCGGGTTCGGGCGGCTCGACCGCGCCCGCGGGCACGGTCGCCAGGAGTGAGAGAACGACGGCGAGGACGACGGCGAAGAGCGTTGCGCGCCGCCGTCTCATCAGCGCGAGCAGTTGGAGCATGCGGGTCCTCCCCCACACACGGCGACCGAGGGCCGCGGCGGCTGCCGGGCCCTCGGTCAGGGTGGTGGGGGGAGGGGGTGTTCGGGGAGGTCGGGGGACGGGTCCGAACGATCCCGAACACCGGGGTGGTTACTTCGGCCAGTTGCGTTCGATGGCCCAGTCGGTGGCGAAACTGGCGCCGATCGCGAATACGAGGCCGGCGGCACAGCCGAACACCAGGGCGACCGCGCAGCCCCCGGCGATGAACCCGATACCCGCACCGGTGGAAACGAGGGCCTTGGTGGCGGCCTCGCCCGTACTGTCCCCGTTCGCCTTGTGACCGGCGTAGGCGACGACGCCACCGGCCACTCCCAGCGTCTTGGGCAGCAGATGGTTGACCAGCTTGAACTTCTTCAGATGATCGAACCCCAGCTTGTCGTATTTATTTGTCGGCGGGTTCTTCTTGTAGTGGTGGTACTGAGCATCGGGAACCGAAGTGGCGGCTTCCATGATCTTCGCGGCCTTGTCGAAGTACTTGCCCGGGTCCCCCGGCTTCCTGGTGCCGCCTTGTTCGCCCTTCTTCTTGGACCCCGCACGGGAGTTCCCCGCAGGTGCGACACCGTTCGGGCACGCCACATTGCTGCTGCAGGTGCCGGCTTTGACGGGCCGTTTCGTCCCGGGGCCGCCGGTTTTGCACGAGCGGCCGGTCGGGCAGGAGGCGGCCTTGGTTTTCGGCTTCGGGTTGCCGGCCCGGGAGTTCTCCTTGTACCGGCACTGCTCCCGGGAGTGGCACTCGCCGGTGACGGGCTTTGTCGTGTGCTGCTTGGCCTGTGGTTTCTTCGCCCCGGGCTTCTTCGCATGCTTCGCCGGGGGCTTCTTCGTCTTCTTCTTGGCCTTGAGACCGTCCGGGTCGGTGAAGCTGACCGGGTTGTTGTTGGCGTAGGCGTATCCGTTCATCTGCTGTGGGTCGTTGTGGTCGATGATCGGATCCACCGAGACGAACCTGCCGGTCAGCGGGTCGTAGTCCCGGGCGCCCAGATGCGTCAGTCCGGTCGAGGCGTCGCTGGTACCGCCGACGAAGCCCCGTTCCGTCGGCCAGCTGCCCGGCTGTGTGCCACGCGGTCCGCCGTAGGGCAGGTGCAGCCTGTGGGAGGCCTGCTGGGTGGTGTCGTCGACGGCGGTCTCCCCGGTGCCGTGATGGTCCGCGCTGAGCCAGGTCAGACCCGACGGGGTACGGACGGCGACGGTGGCACCGTGCATCGTGTAGGAGCGGGTGCCGGTGACCGTCTGGGTCGCGGTGTTCAGCTTCAGTTCGGTGGCGCCCATGGAGAGCGTCGTGGCGCCCGGTTCACGGCGCAGCAGGCGTTCGCCTTCCGCGCTGTAGAGGAATTCGGTCGCCTGCCCGTTCGCGCCGACCGACTCCAGCAGCCCTTCGGCGTTCCAGGCCAGGGTCTGGCTGGTGCCGTTGACGTTGCGGGCGGTGGTGTTTCCGTCGGCGTCGTAGGCGTAGCTGTCGGTGCGGGTGCCGCCCGGGCCGGTGTGGGTGACCGACTGCAGGGCGTGCGGGCGCGCAGATCCGGGCGCGGGGTAGCTGTAGGTGCGGGTGGTGTTCCCGGCCGGGCTGCGCCAGGTCTCGCCGAGCCGGTTGCCGGTGGCGTCGAACGTATAGCTGTGCCAGTAAGGCGCCGGTCCGGCGAGCCCGGCCGTGGTCGGCGGCGCGGTGCAGTCGCCGGCCGGGGTCCATGCCTCGGTGAGCCGCTGGAGGTAGTCGGTGCCGTAGCACTGGGTGTCGGTGTCCCGGCCGAGGGCCGCGGTCGTCAGTTTGGTGATGTTGCCCGCCGGGTTGTAGGTGAAGGTGCGTTCCACGGTCGGGGCGGGCAGTCCCTCCTGTTCGGTGCGGGCGACCGTGAGCCGCCGGGTGCCGCTCTCGTAGACGAAGGACTGCCGGAGCTGACGGCCCAGCGAGCCGAGGATGTACTCCTCGACACCGCCGAGGGGGTCGTAGCCGGTCATGTTGACGTACGGGTCCAGACCGGTGAGCGTGGCGGCCAGGCCCAGTTCGTCGAAGCCCTGGACCAGGGTCTCGGCGGGCAGGCCGCCTGCTCCGGGCAAGGTAGTGGCGGTGTGCTGCGAGACGTCGTTGTAGGTGAAGAGCGACTCGTAGCGGCCTGCCAGCGCCCCTTCGGACGCGGGAATCGTGACGGCGGTTCCGGTGGACCGGCCCCGTCCGTCGTAGCCGATGACATCGCTGCGGTACGCCTGACCGCCCGCGTACCGGATGGAAGCACTCTGTTTTCCCTTGGCGAGGGTGTCGTAGACGGTCTCGGTCAGCTTGGGCCCGCTGGTGGAGTTCTCGTGCGTGGCGGTCCTGCGGCCCAGGGCGTCATAGACGCTCCTGACGGTCCTGCCCCGTGCGTCGGTGACGGACAGCGGCCGGTCCTCGTCGTCATAGGCAGTGACGAGCGTGCCCTTGTCGGGATCCTCGGTACGGGTCTCCCGGCCGCGGACGTCGTAGAAGTGGCGCCAGACGTTGCCCGCGGGGTCGGTTACCGTGGCGAGGCTGCCCGACTTGGTGTACGTGTAACGGGTCGTGTCGTACTCGGTGGCGTTCTTGTGCTGCCGCAGCTCGGTGCGGCGGTCGTGGGCGTCCGTGTACGTCGTGGCGGATGTACCGCCCTGGGGCGGGTCCTCGCGGGTCCAGTTTCCGCCGTAGGTGGTCGTCGTGCGCCATCTCTCCGCGCCGTACGCCCGGTCGATCTCGGCGGTTTCCCGCCCGGCGCCGTCGAAGACGTATTCCTTCTGGGCGGGGACGTCGGGGTCGAGGGTCGCAAGGACGGTCGTCCCCGGTGCGCCCGCGTTGTGGTACAGCTCGCTGACCTTGGCGACCCGGCCGTGTCCGTCGTAGAGGGTGTCGCCGACGATCCGGCCGCCGATGGGAGAGGGCTCCTGGGTCTGGCGTTTCCGGAGGAAGCCGTCGTAGAGGGTGTACGAAGCGCGGTACTGGCCGCCGGCGAGCAGGGTCCGGCTGGTCACGGCGGTGGGTCCGTCCGCGCGGACCAGGTACGAGATCTCGGCGTCCGGGCTCTGGGTAACGGGCCGCCCCGCTGCCCATCCCCGGGTGAACCTGCCGAGGGCATCGTGGTCGAAGCTGGTCCGCAGACCGTCGGGCCCGGTGGTCGCCGTCGGTACGCCCAGGAGCGGATGCAGCGTGTCGGTGCTGATGTGCCCCAGCGCGTTCACCGCCCGGACCTCCGTCACCGGCCCGCCCGTCGCCGGTGTGTACACCGTCTCGTCCCGGTTCCCCAGCGCGTCCCACTCCTCCGTCTCCCGCCCGTGCGCGTCGTACCCGTGACGGGAGACCGTGGTGTAGGTGCCGCCGCCCGCGGACCACTCGGACAGCTCTTCGACCTTGGTGGGCCGGGCCCTGGACGGGGCGGTGGCGAGGGTGGTGGAGCCGTCGTAGTAGGTGCGGACGTCGGAGATCACGTCACCGGCGTTCTGCGCGGCGGTGCCGCAGGGCCGGCCGATGGTCTCGACCCGGTACGGGGCACCGACGATCCAGTCGGTCAGGTTGGGGGTGTGGCTGACGGCGGTACAGGTGTCGTCGTCCGGGTCGGCCAGGTCGCCCTGGTCGTGTGTGCGGTGGTTGACGCCGTACTGGTCGTACTCGTGCGTCTCCCGGGTCTCCCGGTTGCCCCCGCCCGCCAGGGCCGTGCGGGTGTAGGTCTGCTTCACCTCGGTGGTGTAGGCGCTCAGGGTCCCGGTGGGACGGGAGCGTTCGGCGGTGGGGCCGATCTCGACCGGTTCGCTGATGGTGCGTTCGATCTCGGGGCCGCCGTCGCCGTTGTAGGTGATCTCCTCGTGGGCGAAGCCGCGGAGCGTCGGCTTGTCCTGCTTACCGGCGATGACGACGTTCTTCGTGGTGCCGTCGGCGTTCTTGTCGCCGTGCATGCCCCGGTAGAACCGGTGCTCGGTCAGCGTACGGACGCCACCGACTGCCCCGGTCCGGACCTTCACGGCCTGGTAGCCGCGCCACTGGCCCCAGGTCTTCAGCTCCTCGGGCACCAGCTCGGCCTCGTCGTGCCGCCAGGCGGCGTCGCCGACGTACTCGTACGACGTCACCTCGTCGGGCGAGCCCCCGACCCGGTCGATCTCACGGACCTCCGTGGCCAGGTACTTGTGGAACCAGTCGAGCTGGGTCAGGGTCCCGCCCGCGGGAACCCAGCGGCCCGGGAAGCAGTTGAGGCCGTTCCGGTCGGCGGGCGGCGGCGCGTCCTTGTTGCACGCGGCCGCCGTGTACGAGACCTCGGTCCGGCCCCCGGTCTCGTTGTTGATCCCCCTGACGCGCCACTTGTTGAGGGGCTGCAATCCACCACCGGTGCTCAGCCGGTTCGGCAGCCGTTCCCCGTCGAAGTCGACCGGCGGTTCGCTCAGCGGGCTCCCCGCGTGCCCGGTCCGCGTCACGGACGCCAGCCAGAGCGCGGGCGAGGTGCCGTCCCCGGTGGCCGGGTAGGTGTGCCGGAGCTGCCACGAGGTGACGTCCTGGAAGGCGCCGCCGTGCCGGATCTGGGCGGTGACCTTGTCCAGCCGTTTGCTGCCGAAGAAGACGGGGCTGGTCCGCCCGGCGCAGTTGCCGCCGTCGCACTGCTGGTCCCACGGCACGTCCGGCCATTCGCTCGGGACGGTCCGGCGGCAGGCGGAGCCCGGCAGACAGCGGTCGGCGGTGCCGAACAGCACCCGGGCGTCGGGCTCGGTCTGCCCCTGGCGGAGCCCGTAGTCGATACGGGTCAGGTGGCCGGCCCGGACATAGGGCGTGGCGGCGGCCGGGTCGCCGGCCCGGCCGTAGTGGTTGGTCTCGGTGTCGTAGGTGTACGTCATGATGTCGCCGTCGCGGTTGACGACATGGTCGAGCATCCAGCGGTACGCCTGCTGGCACCAGGAGGTGGCATAGCTCGCCGCGTGGCAGGGCTCGCCGCTGTGGTTGCCGTAGACGGGCACTGTCCAGGCCGACTTCGCGGCGGTGGTGCGGCCGAAGTAGTACTGGGTGCCGTCGGGGGACGTCATCCGCCAGTACTCGCCGTCGTTGTCGCCGTTGGCGGCGCCGAACAACTGCTCCACGCGCCAGCCGTCGTCCTCCTCGGCGCGCCAGATCTGCTTGGCGGCGTCCCAGACGAGTTCGCCCGCGACACCGGGCAGGGCGACGGTCGCGTTCCGGGAGGCGTAGCAGAGGTCGCCGGTGGCGGTGGTGTTGTTGCCGCCCGCCGTGTCACCGGCGCATCCGGTGTACTGCCGTTCGATGAAACCGGGCTGGAGGTCGAAGCCCTCGCCGGCCCAGGACGGCTGGTTGTTGGTGGAGGCGGTCCGGCCGTCGACGGAGCCGGAGGCGTAGCTCAGCGCGAGGTCCGGTTCGATACCGGGCACCGACGGCAGCGTCAGCGGATACGACCAGGTGAACTCCCCGGACTGGAGGCCGACCTGCCAGAGCGCGGACGGCGCGAGGGAGCTGGGCTTGAAGCTGCCCGCGGCGCCGTTGGGGCCGGAGGTCACCGCGTAGAGGGCGGCGGCGGGAGCGGGGGTGCCCGTGCGGCGGGCGGCGTCGGGGGCCGCGCCCCGGGTGGCGGCCGTGGCGGTGACCGCGCCGCTGATGGTGCTGCCCGCGATGTCGTTACGGGTGGTCAGCGGGGTGCCGCGGCCGCAGGCCGGGAGTTTCGGGGTGGTGGCGGCACAGGCCGGCAGCCGCACCAGGTGCAGCCGGGCGGCGTAGTCGCCGCCGTAGGCGGCCCGGAAGCCGGAGTAGTCGACGCCGACGGTGACGGGCACGGCGGCGGGCAGACCGTCGGTGTGTACGACGCGGAACAGCAGCCCGTCGACTCCGGCACGGTCGGCGACCGCGGGTTCGAGGACGTCGACCCGGAGCTTCCGCGGGCCGCGGGCACCCGCCGCCCGGACGGTCAGCGGGGTGCCGGGCACCGCGGTCGCGGTCCGGGCACCCGGGGTCAGGGTGATCTCGGCGCCCGCGGCGCGCGGCGGGACCGGGCGCGGGAGCTTCTTCACCGTGCGGCGTTCCGCCGGATCCGCGGGGCGGGGGCGGGCGGGCAGCTCGGTGCCCCTGACGGACGCCTCCGGACGGTTCTTGGCCGTCCAGGCCGGTTTCCGCCGGTCGCCGTCGGGCGCCTCGGCGGCCATCGCCGGGGTGGTGAGGACGGAGGCCAGCAGGGCGAGCAGAAGGCCCAGGGCGGTTCCGAAGCGGGTGGGGAAGGAGCTGATCAGCCGGGCCAGGGGATGGATCCGGCCGTGGACGAAGGGGCCGCTGCTCCGGGGGGTACGGGGGCGGCCGCGGGCCTCCCGGGCAGCCCGTCCCCGGATCCCTGGTATCCGCAGGCGGGGTAGCCGGATCCGGAGCGGTCCGGAGCCGGTTCGGCCGGTATGGGGCCTTCCCGTGCGGGCCCCTTCAGTACGGCTTCCGGTACTCGTTCCTCCGGCACGCGTTCCTCCGGCACGGGTTCTTCCGGTACGGAGCCTTCGCCCCGGGGGCTTCCGGCGTGGCAGGCGCATGGTGTTCCCCTCTCGATGCGTCCGGCGACGGACAGGGGTGGGGCCACCAGAACAGCGGCTGCCGGTGCGGGGCGGGCGGGTTGCGCACTGTTCCGCACAGATCCGAACACTCCACGGTCCGGCGCCCCGGGGATCACGGCCCGCCGCAGCCCGGTGCCGTACACCGCCGCGGGCCCCGCCGCCACGGGCCGCGGCCGTACGCCGCCGAGGGCCCGGGCGCCGGCAATCCGCCGCACGGGGTCGGCACTCCGCCACGGGCCGGGAGTCGCGGTCCGCCAGGGGTCCGGGACCCGGGGAAGGGGGTCCCGGACCCGTGTCCGAGGTCCGGAGCGGCCCGGCCGTCACACCCTCGTGGGCCGGCGCCCCGGGATCACGGCCCGCGGGGCCACAGCCGGTGCCGCCGGTACGGCCCCTTGTGCGAGGCCGTGTTCCGGGGAGGGTTCGAGGCCGGGCTCCGGTCCGGCCACCCCGGCCGCCCCCACCCCCGCCTCCACCGACGGCACGGTCGCAGCCGCGGTCGCGGTCGCGGGATCCTCCTGGGCCAGCCGCAGCGCGTAGTCGCCCAGCAGACCGGGCACCGTGTAGCGGTCGAACGGCAGGAGCAGCAGCAGATGCACATCGGCCAGGCCGCGGAGCACGGCACGGGCCCGGTCCACCGGCAGTCCGGCCGCGGCCGCCGCCGCGGCGACGGTCACGGCGGTGCGGCCCCGGGCCCCGTCCGCCGGGGCCGTCAGCGCGCCGAGCAGCCGGAACATCCGCTGCTGCGGGGCGTCGAGGGCCCGGTAGGAGCTGGCGAAGACGGCCTCCAGACCGGCGCTGCCGTCCGAGGACAGCTCCAGCGCGCCGAGCCTGCCCTCCGAGCGCATCCGGCAGACGAGCGCGGCAACCGGGAACCGTGCGCCGGTGCCGAGGGCGGCGGCGGCGATCCGCAGGGCCAGCGGCAGCCCCTCGCACAGGGCGGCGAGGGCGCGCGCCGGCTCGGGTTCGGCGGCGACGACCTGCTCACCGGCGGCCCGGGCGAGAAGCCGGAGCGAATCGCCCTCGTCGAGAGGGCCGATCCGGACGGTCCTTCCGGCGTCGTGGACGGCGAGCCCGACCAGGCTGTCGCGGCTGGTGACGACCGTGCAGGTGCCGGGTCCGCCGGGTCTCAGCAGCCGTATCTGCTCGGCACAGACCGCCCCGTCGAGCAGGACGAGCACCCTGCGGTCGGCCACCAGGGACCGGAAGGCCGCCGCTGCCTGCACGGTGTCGGCGGGTACGGCGTCCGCGGATACGCCGAGGCCCGCCAGCAGATAGGCCAGGGCCTCGGCGGTGCCCAGCGGACGGCCGCCGGCCCGGTGGCCGCGCAGATCCACGTACAGCTGTCCGTCGGGGAAGCGGTCCGCGGCGCGGTGCGCCCAGTGGACGGCCACGGCGGACTTGCCGGAACCCGGCGGTCCGGTGACGACGGCCAGCCCGGAGCCACCACGGCCGGCCACCGCGTCCAGTTCGGCGCAGGCCCGCCGGGATCCCGCCAGGACCGCGACGGAGGGCGGCAGTTGGCGCGGCGGGCCGCAGGCACGGCCGGTCCCGCCCGGCACCGCCGCGGGACGGGTGGCCGGGGCGGGCTCCGGGCCCGGTACCGGGCCGCCGGGCCGGGCGGGGAGCGGTGCGAACGGTATCCGGGCCCGGTCCGGCGCGGCACCGGGCGGGACGACGGCGGCGGCCGCGAGCCGGGCCCGGGCCGTGAGCCACTCCGCCACCTCGGCCGGACTCCCGCCGCACGCCCGGACATAGGCGGCGATCAGGTCCGGTCCGGGAAGGGTGGACCGCCGGAGCATGGTGGCCACGGTGCTGGGCGGCAGCGAACCGCCGTCCCGCCGGGCACTGCGTTCGAGCTGGCGGTAGGAGAGCCCGGCGACCTCCCTGCGCTGCCGCAGCAGCATCACATACTCTTCGCTGGTACCGGCACGGGCCGGATCGACGTCGGTCACGTTCAATTCCCCCTAGAGTCCCCCGGGGTGTACTCGGCGGGCACCCTCGCGCGCCCCGGCCCACCCGGCCGGTGAGGGTCCTGCGGAGCGGTCGCCCGGCGCGCCCCGGCCGCGGCTGCGGCGGGACGCTGGTCGTCACATCCCGTGAAGCGTGAAGCGTGGAGCATGGCGCGTGAAACATGGAGAGCGAAGCTCCGGAGCGTGAAGCCGGCGCTTGAGGAAAGCGCTTGAGGCCGGGGCTTGGAGACAGCGCGGAAAAACAGCGCCCGGAGCATGGAGCTGGAGCGTGCGGCTGCACGGCGGATCCCGCCGGGCGGACCGCCGGGGAGTCGTCGAAAACGGTCGTGAGTGGTCGGGAGTGGTCGGGAGGCCGCCGGAGGTCACCCGCGGCCGTCCGGCCGCGGCCCCCGGCAGGCCGCCGCCCGGTATCGGTGGCACCCGCCGCCCGGGGGCCTTCGGACGGGCCTCCCGCCCCGGGGCGAGCCCGGTGGTACGGACCGGGGAGAACCGACCGGTGTTCCGGTGAAAGTTGGGTGGGACACTACAACAGCCCGGTCGGAGCGGGGAGTACACGGAAAGTGCTCCCGCTGCCCCCGGGGCCGTCCGGGAGCCGCGCGGGACAGCCCGGGACAGCACCCCGCAACGCTCCTGACAGGGATTGTCCGGCGCCGCCACCTGGGTTGTCCGCTCGTCGGGCCCATTGTCCGAAGGTTTGTCCGGACCCGTGGAAGAGGGGTCGGCGGCCGGGCCGGAGGCGTTTCCGGGCGTACGGCGGTGACCGCGCCGTGCCCCGCGGCAGGCCCGGTTGCGCATGGCATTCGCCGGCAGCACCAGTCCCCCTCGGGCCCCACCGGGCGCGTCGGGGAATGCGGCAGCCGGGCCCGGGGCCGGCCTGACACACCAGCAGCGGCGCGCGCAACGAGGCCCGTTCCCGGTGTCGCCCCATGCCCTCGGCACCCCTTCCCCCCACCCGAAATCCACTAAGCTTCTACACAGTGTAGTAGTTTACGTCCGTGGATGCCGACCAGCGCGCAGCCGCGCACCCCAGCCCTGCCCACGACGGCTCCCCGGGGGGCCGTCCGCCGATTCCCGCCGCACGAAGGAGCGTTCCCCGGCCGGACCCGGCCCCGGACCCGGACCCGGCCCCGGACCCGGTCTCGGACCCGGACCCGGCCCCTGCGCCGGACGCGGGACCGGCGCGCATACCGACAGCAGCCCCGGAGACCGCTCCCGTACCGGAACTCCCCGCCACCGTCCGGGAACTGACCCCCGACGAGCTGCCGTTCGTCACCGAGGACCATCTGCGGCACTTCCCGGACGGCTTCTTCGCCCGGCTCGGCCCCGGATTCGTCACCGCCTACCTCCGTACCTATCTGGACAGTCCGCATGCCCGCGCCTATGCGGTCACGGCACCGGCGGACCCCGCGCCCGGCGCCCCGGACACCGTCCGGCCGCCCGCCGGTTATCTCCTGGGCGTGCTCGACCCGGCCGCCCACCGGGCGCATGTGCTCCGCTTCCACCGCCGCGGGCTCGCGGCCCGCGGCGCACTCGCCCTCGCCGCGCGCCCCCAGGCGGCGGGCCACTTCCTGCGGACCCGGACGGCCCGCTACGCCCGGGCCCTGCTGGCCCCGGCGGCCCCCGCGGGGGCCGCGCCCGCGGGAGCCGGACCCTCGGAAACGGCCGGAGGGCCGCCGGGACCACCGCCCGGGGAAGCCCCCGCGGGATCGGACACCGCCGCCCCGGCCGGAAGGCCCGCCGGAACGCCCCCCGGAACACCCTCCGGTCCGGCGAGCCCGGCCCCCGCCCCCACCGCCGTGCTCGCCTATGTGGCCGTCGCCGAGGGCGCCCGCTCGCGCGGCCTCGGCGGTGCGCTGATCGACCGGTTCACCGCCGAAGCGGCCGCCGCGGGATGCACCCGCGCCGAACTGGTCACCCTGGCCGGGGCGGGCGGCGCCGGGCCCTACTACGAGCGGCGGGGCTGGCTCCCCCGGGGCACCTCGGGCACGCCCGACGGACGGCTGCTCACCACGTACGAGCTGCCCCTGTCCGGACCCTCGGCGACGGGCCGGCGGACCCCCGGCCCGCAGGCCGCTCCGGAGCCCGCCCCGCGAGCCGCCCCACCGGCGGGCCCGGCTCCCGGCGGCCCCTCCGCCTGACACCCCGGGCAGGCCCGGGAAGCCGACCCCGCCGACGGGGGAGCGAAACCGGAAAGGTAGGATTATTTACCGTTCGCTTACCCAGGCATCGGTAACGTCCTTAACAGTCGTCACCCTGGCCGGGCCGTGCGTGCCCGGCCAGTTGCTTTCCGTCACTCCGGGGGGTCCCCTTTGCGCCGCCGAATACATCCCGCTGCCGCCGTTGGCGGGGCCGCCGTGCTCGGAGCAGGCGCCCTGTACGTCGCGGGACTGGTGCTCACCGGGGACGAGGTTCCCTCGGGGACCACGGTCCGGGGTGTGGACATCGGCGGGCTCAGCGAGTCGGAGGCCCGGGCCAAGCTGGAGAAGGACCTGGCCGCCGCGGCCGGCACCCCGCTCGCCGTGACCGTCGGCGACAAGAAGGACACGGTCGACCCCGCCGCGGCCGGGCTCTCCTTCGACACCGCGGAGACCGCCGCCCAGGCGACCCGCTCCGACAAGGACCCGTTCACGGTCATCGGCAATCTCTTCTCCTCCGACGGCGGCCCCGTGGAGCCCGTCGTCACCGCCGACGAGGACAAGGCCCGCACCGCGCTCACCGCCCTGGCCAAGAAGCACGACCGCACCGTCCGCGACGGCTCGATCACCTTCTCCCAGGGCCGGGCGAAGGAAGTGCGCCCGGTCACCGGCCAGGCACTGAACGTGGACGACGCGGTCGGGACCCTGCGCACCGCCTTCGCCGAGGCTTCGGCGGGCGCCCCGGCGGACCTCCCGGTGAAGAAGACCGAGCCGAAGACGAGCGCCGAGGAGATCGACCGCGCGATGCGCGAGATCGCCGAGCCCGCGATGTCCGACGTGGTGACCCTGACCACCGGCGGCAAGCAGTTCACGGTCACCACCGGCGCCATCGGCCGCCATCTGACCATCGCCCCCGACGCCAAGGGCAAGCTGGTCCCGAAGCTGGACGGCGCGAAGATGCTGAAGGACCGGGTACTCGGGCCCAGCATCGCGGCCGCCACCGAGGAGCCCAAGGACGCCGTACTCCGGCTGAACGGCGCGAAGGTGGAGGTGGTGTCGGACGGCACCCCCGGCCAGGAGATCACCGCGAAGGCCCTGACGGACGCCGTCATGCCCCTGCTGACCAAGGAAGGCACGGCCGCCCGTACCGGCCCCGTCGCCACCGTCACCGCGCAGCCCGAGCTGACCCGCGCCAGCGCCGCCCAGCTGGGCCTCACGGAGAAGGTGTCGTCCTTCACCGCCACCTTCGAGAAGGCCGCCTACCGCACCACCAACATCGGCCGGGCCGCCCAGCTGATCAACGGCTCGACGGTGATGCCCGGCGAGACCTGGAGCTTCAACGACACCGTCGGTGAGCGGACCAAGGAGAACGGGTTCACCGAGGGCATCATCATCCTCAACGACAAGTACACCAAGGCGGCGGGCGGCGGTGTCTCCACCGTGGCCACTGCCGTCTTCAACGCCATGTTCTTCGCCGGGGTCAAGCCCGTCGAGTACGGCGCCCACTCCTTCTACATCGAGCGGTATCCCGAGGGCCGCGAGGCGACCGTCGCCTGGGGCAGCCTGGACCTCCGCTTCCGGAACGACTCCGGCAAGGCCATCCAGATCCTGACCAGCGCGAACGACACCTCGGTGACCGTCACCTTCGTCGGGACCAAGAAGTACGACGAGATCAAGGCCGAGAAGGGCCCCCGCACCAATGTGAAGGAGCCGGGCACCCGGCCGGGCGCGGAGAAGGACTGCCAGCCGCAGACGCCGCTGGAGGGCTTCGACGTCACGGTCCAGCGGATCTTCATGGACAACGGCCAGGAAGTGAAGCGCGAGCCGTTCAAGACCCGCTACACCCCGCGCGACGAGGTCACCTGCGACTGACCCCCGCACCCGAGCTCAGCCGACCGGCCGCTCCCGCCCGCCCGCAAACGGCGACGGGGGCGGCCGTTCGCATCGGCGCCCGCGACCACCACCGGCACCGGCACCGGCACCGGCACCGGCACCGGCCGACCCGTACCGGCTCAGCCGTACGACGCCCGGTGCCCCGCCCCTGCCTACCGCCCTTCCCTAACTCCCGCCGCCGCCCGCCCGCTTCAGCGCCTCCCGCAGCGCCGCGGCCTCCCCCGCGTCCAGCCGGCCGGCGAACCGCAGCAGCGCGCCCGTCCGGTCCGCCGAGGTGTCCAGCGCGCGCTCCATCAGCTCCGCCGTGTAGTCCTCGGCCGAACGCACCGCGCTGTAGCGGTAGGACCGGCCGTCCTTCTCCCGGGTGAGCCATCCCTTGGCCCGCAGCCGCTCGGTGACGGTCATGACCGTGGTGTACGCCAGCGGGCGCCGTTCGTTGAGCGCGTCCGTCAGGGACCGCACACTGAGCGGCTCGCCGTTCCGCCACACTAGGCCCATGATCTCGGCCTCCAGCTCGCCCAGCGCACCCATCGCCCCGCTCCCTCTCCGCTCCCGCCGGACGGCTCCGCCGGCCGGTCCTTTCCCCGTCCAGTCTGCCCGGCCGGCCCGGCCGCCGTCGCACACCCCCGTTCCCGTACCCCCGATCCACTAATCTTCTACACGACGTAGTAATTTAGCTCCATGCGAATGCCCCACGCCCCAGGCGCCGTTGCACCCCGCCGCCCCCTCCGGACCACCCGCGGCCGCCGGGCCCGGACCGCCGCACTCCTCACCGCCACCGCCCTGGTGGCGACGGCCTGTTCGGCATCGGCGGACGACCGCGACGGCACCGGTGGCACCGGCAGCCCGGCCGTCGCATCCGCGCCGCCCTCCGCCACTCCCCCGCCCGCGCCGCCGCCCCCGGCCGTCGACGCCGTCGTCACCCCGCTCTCGGACCGGCAGTGGAACCGCATGGTCGACGTGGGCATGTGGCGCAAGGGCTGCCCGGCCGGCCGGGAGAAGCTGCGGCGGGTGGAGATGAACCACTGGGACTTCACGGGGAAGGTGCGCCGCGGCGAGCTGATCGTCAACGCGGACACGGCGGAGAGCGTCGTCCGGATCTTCACCCGGCTGTTCGACCAGCGCTTCCCGATCCGCCGGATGGAATCGGTGGAGTCGTACGGCGGGGACCTGGACGCCAGTCTGAAGGCGGACAACACCTCGGCGTTCAACTGCCGCCGGCCCGACCAGATCAACGCCCCGTTCATGGAGTCACCGCACGCCAACGGCCGGGCGATCGACATCAACCCGCGCGAGAACCCCTGGCAGGACCTGCGGAAGAAGGCATGGTTCCCGGGCCCGGAGTTCAGCGCCCGCACCCCCGGCAAGGGCAAGATCCTCGAAGGCGGGCCGGTGTGGCGGGCGTTCACGGCCGAGGGGTGGATCTGGCAGAACATCAGCGTCGCCGACTATATGCACTTCGACACGGGCTACCCCTCGGTCCCCTTCCGCCCCCGCACCCCGTAGGCCGTGTCCGACACATCTCGTCCGACACGTCCCGTCCGGCCCGGCCCGGGGCGGCCCCGAAGGGCGCGGTCACGGGCGCCCGTGACCGCGCCGAGCCTACGCGTCGCCGGGCAGGGTGATCGCGTACGCCTTGCGGAGCGTCTCGTGCACGGTCCAGGTCGTCCGGTCGCCGCGCCGCAGCACCCCGAGGTCACCCGGCCCGATCCGCAGGGTCGGGCCGCCCTCGACCTCGACCGTGGCCCGCCCGCTGACCACCACGAACATCTCGTCCTCCTCGACGTCCGTCACCACACCCGGGGTGATCTGCCAGATGCCGCGGAGCTGCCGGCCGTCCGGCGACTCCCACAGCAGCTTCCCGCTGATCTCGGGGGCGCCGGAGACGATCTGCGCCGGATCCGGCGGATCGGGTTCGAGTTCGGCATCCGGAATATGCACGGCGAAGCTGTGGTCCATGGGGGCGGCTCCTTTCCCTGGTGCCGTACGAGGGGTACGGCGCGGTACGACGGTGTACGGGATCCGGCCCGGGCGGCCGGAACGGACCACCGGCCCGGCATCCGGCCGCGGACGTCACCAACGCCGGAGACGACACGGATGACAGGGACAGCAGGGGCGGAACGGGCGGCGTGATCCGGCCATGATCCGCGCCGCCCGGCCGGATCCGTGCGCCGACGATCTCACAGCCCCGTACGGCACTCCCCGCCGGGCCCCGGTCCGGTACCCGGCCCGCTCAGCCCCGTCCGGCGCCGGTCGCCACCGGCCGCGCGGGGTCGCGGGACCACTCCGACCAGGAGCCCGCGTAGAGCGCCGGAACGAATCCCGCCAGTTCCAGCGCCAGCGCCTGCTGCGCGCCGGACACCCCGGAGCCGCAGTAGACACCGACCCGGGCACCCGGCTCCGCGGCGCCGAGCGCGGCGAACCGGGCCGTCAGCGCGGCGGACGCCAGAAAACGGCCGTCACCGTCGACGTTCTCGCTGGTCGGCGCGGAGACCGCGCCGGGGATATGCCCGGCGACCGGGTCGATCGGCTCGACCTCGCCCCGGTACCGCTCACCCGCCCGGGCGTCCAGCAGCAGCCCCGAACGCGCCAGTTCCGCCGCGGTGTCCGCGGTCAGCAGCGGCAGTCCGCCCGGCCGGGGCTCGAAATCGCCTTCCGCCGGCCCGGGTGTCTCCTTTTCGAGCGGTCCGCGCCAGGCGGCGAGCCCGCCGTCCAGCACCCGTACGTCCCGGTGCCCGGTCCACCTCAGCAGCCACCAGGCGCGGGCCGCGCCCCACCCCAGGTCGCCGTCGTAGGCGACCACCGGTGTCCCGGCCGAGACCCCGGCCCGGCGCATCACCGCGCCGAACTCCGCCGGGTCGGGCAGCGGATGGCGCCCGCGCTCCCCGGGCGCCCCGGCCAGCTCGGCGTCCAGGTCGACGAAGACCGCGCCGGGAATGTGCCCGGCGTCGTAGGCGGGCCGGCCGTGCGGGCCGCCCAGCTTGTAGCGGACGTCCAGGACGACCGGCGGCCGGGGTCCGGCGAGCGCCTCGGCGAACTCATCGGCGGAGATGATCGGACTCGGCGTCCGTACGGGGGTCGGTGTCTCAGTCATACGGCCATCCTGGCCCACCCGGCCCCCGGCGGTCCCCCGCCACCGGCCCGAGGCAGAAGACCGCACACACCGCAAGCCCCAAAACTCACCAAAGTGGGCAACCTCCGGCAGGAACCCGCCAAAAGCGGCGCGGCCGGGGCGTCGTCACCGCCGGGGAGTGGAAGCATGCGCACCGGGCGTGCGGCCGGAGAACCCACACCGGAGAACCCACACCACGCAGACCGCGCACGCCCACGGGCCTGATCCACAAGGCCCCGTCCCCCGCACGGACACCACGATGGTCCGAGGAGAGAGTGACGATGACCGAGGCAACTCGGCATGCCCCCGGCACACCCTGCTGGGTGAGCCTGATGGTGCACGACCCCGATGCGACGATGCACTTCTACGGCGGGCTGTTCGGCTGGGAGTTCCACCCCGGCCCGCAGCAGCTCGGCCCCTATGTCCGCGCGCTGCTCGACGGCGAGGAGGTGGCGGGTGTCGGGCGGCTGCCCGCCGATGACAGGCTGTCCGTCGCCTGGACGCCGTATCTGGCGACCCCGGACGTGAACCGGACGGCGGAACAACTGCGCTGCTGCGGCGGCACGGTGGGCGTCGGCCCGCTGGACGCCGAGGACGCCGGACGGCTGGCGATCGTCACGGACACCTCGGGCGCGGTGTTCGGGCTGTGGCAGGCCGCGGCCCACCGCGGCACCGCGGCCCACGGCAGACACGGCACGCCGGTCTGGCACGAGCTGGTGACGGCCGAGACCTCGGCGGTCGTCAAGTTCTACCGCACGGTCTTCGGTTACGAGGAGGAGCGCGATCCGGATCCGGACGCCGACCGGACGACGCTGCTCGCGGCGGGCCGGCCGGTGGCCGCGGTGCGCGGCGTCGGCCGGGCGCTGCCGCGGGACCGCGGGGCGCACTGGGTGAGCTGGTTCGAGGTGGACGACACCGACGCGGCCGCCGAGCGGGTGGCGCGGCTGGGCGGCCGGGTGCTGGCCCCGCCGGCCGACGGCGAGCGGGGGCGCGCCGCGACGGTGGCCGACCCGGAGGGCGCGGAGTTCATCGTGGTCCGCTCCCCCCGCTGACCCGCCCGGCCTGTTTCTCCCGCTGACGCACCGGGCCCGTTCCTGCCGAAGCCGGGCGCGCCGGATCCGATTCTCCCGCCGACGCGCCGGGTCCGTTCCTGCCGCTGAAGCACCGTCCCGCCGTTCCCGGTGCTGCCCGGGAGCGGCGGGTCCGGCGGCCCGGCGCACCGCCGGTACGGGCGCCGGTTCCGGCTCCCGTCCCGGAGCCCGTACCGGCGCGTACCGGACACCCGTCCCGGATCAGCCCCCGGCCGCGGGCTGGTCCACCGGCAGCACATCGGGGGAGAGCACGGCGGCCCGGGCGCTCGCGGCGGTCATCCGGCGCCGGTGGTGGCGGCGGCACAGCACCTCGTAGCCGACGACGTCCTCGTCGTAGCCGTTGACGTCGCCCACCACCACCTGGGCGCCCTCGACCACCATCCGGCCGCCCACGGTGCGCGCGTTGTGGGTGGCCCGGGCACCGCACCAGCAGAGCGCCTCGACCTGGAGCACCTCGACCCGGTCGGCCAGCTCCACCAGGCGCTGCGAGCCGGGGAAGAGCTTGGAGCGGAAGTCGGTGGTGATGCCGAAGGCGAAGACGTCCAGCTCCAGATCGTCCACGACCCGGGCCAGCTGGTCGATCTGGGCGGGGGTGAAGAACTGCGCCTCATCGGCGATCACATAGTCGCAGCGCAGCCCGGAGGAGAGCCGGTCGACCAGATAGGCGTAGAAGTCGAAGGCGTCGGGCGCCTCGACGGCATCGGTGACCAGCCCCAGCCGGGAGGACAGCTTGCCCTGGCCGGCCCGGTCGTTCCGGGTGAAGATCATGCCCTGGAGGCCGCGGGCGGACCTGTTGTGCTCGATCTGGAGGGCGAGGGTGGATTTGCCGCAGTCCATGGTTCCGGAGAAGAACACCAGCTCGGACATGGGTGGCTGAGGACCTTTCGGCAGTCGTGGAACAAGAGGGGTGGCGGGGCGTCCCGGGCCGGGCGCGCCGGAAGCCGGAATGCCGGGGCCGGATCGCGGGACCGGCCCCGGGCCGGAGGTCAGGACCGGATCTCGATCAGCGGCACGAGCTGCTCGACGGGCGTCATCGAGCCGTGCATGCCCGCCAGCGCCGACTCCAGGGGCTCCTGGACGGATGCGGTGATGGCGAGGTCGTCGCAGGCCGCGGCGACCACATCGCCGATCCGGCCGAGGATCCGCTCGTCGACGACGGGCCCGAACCAGCCCGCGGCGATGGCCTCGTCGCGGCTCGCGACCCAGAACCGGTCGCCGAGCACCTCGCGCCAGACCGTGAGGACATCGGAGGCGGCGCCCGGGACGGCGTAGACATGACGGGCCCGGCCCTCGCCGCCCAGCAGGGCGACCCCTGCCCGCAGCTCCCAGTCCTCGTCGAAGTCGATCCTCGACTCCTCGTCGAACGGGACGTCGATCATGCCGTGGTCGGCGGTGACATAGAGCACGGAACGGCGCGGCAGTTGCTCGGCGAGCCGCTGGACCAGCCGGTCCGCGTGGGAGAGCTGGCCGCGCCAGGCGTCGGAGTCGACACCGTAGCGGTGGCCCATGCCGTCGACGTCGCTGTAGTACGTGTAGACGAGGGAGCGGTCGCCCGCGGCGAGCTGCTCGGCCGCCAGGTCCATCCGCTCCTCGCCGCTGAGCCTGCCGTGAAACGTTCCGCCGCTGAGCGCGATCCGGGTCAGCGGGGTGGTCTCGAAGAGCGGTGACGACACCTGGGCGGTGTGCACTCCGGCCTCGTGGGCGCGCCCGAAGACGGTGGGGTGGGGCTGCCAGGCGTGCGGATCGGTGTACGGCTTCCAGCGGAGCTGGTTCATCAGGGCGCCGGTGGCGGGGTTGCGCACGGAGTACCCGGGCAGTCCGTGCAGACCCGGCGGGAGCCCGGTGCCGACGGACGCCAGCGAGGTGGCCGTGGTGGCCGGGAACCCGGCGGTGATCGGCCGGCCGGTACCGCCGCGGGAGGTGTGCAGCAGGGAGTGGAGGTACGGGGCGTACTCCGGGTGGCTGCGGATCTGCTCCCAGCCGAGGCCGTCGATCAGGAAGACGCAGACCCGGTCGGCCGGGGTCAGCTCCGGTATGGCCGTGTCGAATCCGGGCACACCGAGCCCGGCGACGAGGGTCGGCAGCAGATCGGCGAGGGAGCCGGAGCCGTACTCGGGCACGGGCGCGCCGTTGAGGGCGAGCGGCATCGGATCGTCGGGCCAGTAGGCCGCCGTGTCGGGCCGGACCATCAGCGGGAGGCCGCCGGCGGGGCGTCGGCGGTGGCCTCGGAGAGCGACTGGGCGAAGGCCAGGGTCTGGCGGACCGTGTCCGGGCCGTCGCCGGCCTCGCTGACCCGCAGGCTGAGGTCGTCGGCCGTGGAGTTGCCGGTGTAGCCGTGGTCGGCGTCGCAGTTCGGGTCGCCGCAGGCGGCGGGCTCCAGGTCGAGCCGGGACACGGCGCCCCAGCCGATGGTGAGGACGACCTCGCGGGGCAGGGTGCCCGGGGTGTACGACTCGGGGTTGGCGACGACTCTGCTGACCACGACCGAGGAGATCCGGTCCAGCTTGACCGACTCGGTGGAGGTGGTGGCGTACGGCGTGGGGGAGCTGGAGTCCGCGGCCTGCTCGTCGGTGTGGCTGACGATGAAACGGTTGCGCGTGAGGACCAGGACGGTCACATGGCGGCGGACCTCGTTCGCGTCGAACGTCGTCTCCTGGTGGACCAGGTACGAGACGATCCGCTCGCCGCCGACGGCCGCCTCCACCGCCTCTGCCACGAGAGCCGGGTAGTAGCCGCTGCGCTCGATCGCCGCGCGCAGCCCCTGGGTCGTCGTACCGGTCTTCGCCATGTGGTCCATCCTACGGGCCCCGGGGGGCGGTGGACGCTCGTGGTGCCGAGCGGTTGCTCAGTAGCTCGGTAGCCGGCGCGGCCCGAGATCGGCGGGGACGGTGGTGGGTGCGAGCCGGACCGAGGCGCTGAGCACGGAGAGCCCGGCCGGGGACACGACGACGGGTTCCAGTCCGACGGCGACGACCTCGGGGTGGTCGTCGACCAGGCGTGACACCCGCAACAGCAGGTGTTCGAGTGCCGCGGTGTCGACGGGGGCGGAGCCGCGCCAGCCGAAGAGGAGGGGAGCCGTACGGATGCTCCGGATCTGTCCGGCGGCGTCCCGGTCGGTGACGGGGACCAGCCGGTGCGCGGTGTCGCCGAGCAGTTCGGAGGCGACGCCCGCGAGGCCGAAGGAGAGATAGGGGCCGACCGCCGGGTCGACGACGGCCCGGACGACGGTGTCGACGCCGCGCGGGGCCATGGCCTGGACGACGGGCTGGAGCTCGACGGGCCTGCCGAGCAGTTCGGTCAGCTCCCGGTAGGCCCGGCGGAGCTGGGCCTCGCCGCCGAGGTCCAGCCGGACGCCCCCGAGGTCGGCGCGGTGCCGCAGATGGGGGGCGGTGGTCTTCAGTGCCACGGGGTAGCCGAGCCGCTCGGCGGCGCGGACGGCCTCGTCGGGGCCGGGCGCGGGGAGGGCGCGCAGCACCCTGATGCCGTAGGTGGCGAGCAGGGCGGCCGCGTCCCGGGGCCCGAGGGTGATCCCGCGCTCCCCGGCGCCCGCGCCGCCGAGCAGTCCTTCGATCAGCTCCGCGGCCCGGGCCTCGTCGATGTCCTCGTACTCGGGCACCTTCCCGCCCCCGGCGGCCTCGCGCCGCCACTGCCCGTACTTGACGGCCTCGGCCAGCGCCCGCACGGCACGCTCGGCGGCGGGGTACGCGGGGATCCCGCCGCCCGCCGGCCCATCGGCCGCACCGCCGGATCCGGTTCCGTGATCTTCCCCGGCCGGTCCGGACCGGCCCCCGGTC
The DNA here is from genome assembly GCF_053981115.1 of Streptomyces sp. NPDC003691. Taxonomy (NCBI): domain Bacteria; kingdom Bacillati; phylum Actinomycetota; class Actinomycetes; order Kitasatosporales; family Streptomycetaceae; genus Streptomyces; species Streptomyces sp. NPDC003691. The sequence continues at coordinate 92,019 of NZ_JBSFNQ010000007.1, forward strand.
TCGGCGGCTACGGCTCCGGCTCCGGCTCCGGCTCCGGCGGGCACCTGCGCCGCAGGATGCGGTTCGGCTGCCCGGCCCGGCGCACCCGGGTCACCGGCAGTTCCGGGGCTCTGCACTCCCCCGGTCGCCCCGGCCCCGGCGTCCGGAAGACCGGGCCCGCCGGGCGCAGGGCCCCCGGAATCCGGCTTCCCGCTCGCCGAAGGCCCGGCGGGCGCACCGGCCGGGCCGTTCGCCGGCTCCGCGGGGGATCCGCTCCCCGGTTCGCCGACCGGTCCGCCTGCCGGGGTGCCGGAACCCGCGGCCCCGTTCTTGTGCGGGCCGCACGCACTGCCGGGCCCGGCCGCCCCGGAGTTGTCCGCCGCGCCGCCGGAGGCAAGCGCTCCGGCCAGGCCGCCGAGTTCCACCTGGACGACCACCACCGGCTTCCCCGGCGCGGTCACGGCCGCCTCCCGCAGCGCCGACGCGAGTTCCTCGCCGTCGCCGGAGCCCTCGGTACCGCTCTCGCGCACCCAGGGGATCGCCGTGACCACCACCGCGTCGCAGTCGTCGTCCGCGAGGGCGCGGGCGAGAGCCGCCCGGAAGTGGGCGGGGGCCGCGCCGGTCGTGAGGTCGAGCGGCGGCAGCGGCCGCAGGCCCTCCGTCAGACAGGCGTCGTACGTCAGCAGGCCCAGGGACTCGGAGTTGCCGAGGATCGCCACCCGCGGCCCGCCGGGCAGCGGCTGGCCCGCCAGCAGCAGGCCCACGTCGACCAGCTCGGTCACCGTGTCGACCCGGATGACGCCCGCCTGCCGCAGCAGCGCGTCCACGGCCGCGTCCGGGATCCTGGCGACCGGTACCGCGTGGCCCGGCGGCTCGCTGCCGCTGTGGCGGGCGCCCTTGACCACGACGACCGGCTTCACCTCGGCCGTGCGCCGCGCCAGCCGGGTGAACTTGCGCGGGTTGCCGATGGACTCCAGATACAGCAGGGCGACATCCGTCTCGGGGTCCTCGTACCAGTACTGGAGGATGTCGTTCCCGGAGACGTCGGCACGGTTGCCCGACGAGACGAAGGTCGAGAGCCCGGCCGGCCCGGCGCCCCCGGCCCCGGCACTCCCGGCCTCGGCACTCCCGGAAGCCCCGGCCGCCGCACCGCCGGAGGCACCGGTTCCGGCTCCGGCTCCGCGCCGGTGCAGCGCAGCCAGCAGCGCGATACCGATCGCGCCGGACTGGGTGAACAGCCCGATCCGCCCCGCCACCGGCGCGTGCGGCGCGAGGGAGGCGTTGAGGCGGACGGCCTCGGCATTGTTGATGACCCCGAACGAGTTCGGGCCGATGATCCGCATCCCGTACGAACGGGCCTGCCGTACCAGCTCCCGCTGCCGCGCCCGCCCGGCCGCCCCGCTCTCCGCGTATCCGGCGCTGAGCACCACCAGGCCCCGTACCCCCGCCTCGCCGCAGTCGGCCACCACCTCCGGCACCCGCTCGGCGGGCACCGCGACGACCGCGAGGTCCACCGGCCCCCCGGCCGCCGCCGCGCCGTCCGGTCCGGTGATCTCGCGTACGGAGCGGAACGCGGGCACCCCGTCGACCTCTTCCCGGCCGGCCGGGAAGGCGCGGTTCACCGCGTACGTACGGCCCGTGTACCCGGCGGCGGTCAGATCGCGCAGCACCGTCCGGCCCAGCCCGCCGGGCGCCCTCCCGACTCCGACGACGGCGACGCCGCGCGGGGCCAGCAGCCGCTGTACGGACCTGGCCTCGGCCCGGTGCTCGCGGGCGCGCTGGACCGCGACGGACTCCGCGGTGGGTTCGAGGTCGAGCGTCAGATGGACGGTGCCGTCCTCGAAGGTGCGCCGCTGGGTGTACCCGGCGTCCCGGAAGACTTTGATCATCTTGTTGTTGGCGGGCAGCACCTCCGCGGCGAACCGCCGGATGCCCCGCTCCCGGGCCACCGCCGCGATGTGCTCCAGCATCGTCGAGGCGATCCCGCGCCCCTGGTGCGCGTCCTGCACCAGGAACGCCACCTCGGCCCCGTCGGCCGGCGCGCTCGCGGGCCGCCCCCGGCGGTCGATCCGGTCGTAACGGACGGTCGCGATGAACTCGCCCCCGACGGTGACGGCGAGCCCCACCCGGTCGACGAAGTCGTGATGGGTGAACCGGTGGACGTCCTTGGCGGACAGATGGGGGTAGGGCGCGAAGAAGCGGTAGTACTTCGACTCGTCCGACACCTGTTCGTAGAAGCTCACCAGACGCTCGCCGTCCGCTGCGGTGATCGGCCGGATCCTGGCGGTCGCGCCGTCCCTCAGTACGACGTCCGCCTCCCAGTGGTCGGGGTAGTCGTGCCCGTCCCCGGCCCCGCCCCGGCCCTCTTCGCCGCCCCCGCCCGCCGCGCCGGACCCGGCCTCACCTGCGGCGGGACCCGGCGCCCCGGGGTCCGCCCCGGTGCCGCGGCCCCGGCCCCCGTCGTTGTCCCGGGGCCCCCGGGGGTCCCCGCTCTCGTCCCGCTCGGCGTCCCGCTCGGTCTGCATGGCAGAAAGCGTACGGCGCGGCCGCGGAGCGCGACGGGCCCGGCCGGACCTTCGCCGGGCGCCACCGCCCGGTCACGGCTCGCGACGGCCGCCGGACAGGGGCACTCTGGGGTGCACGGCCCGCTCCGGGACCGGCACGAGCACCCGGGGCGCCGTGAGACACTGACCGTGAACTGGTCTAGACAACCACTGAACGTGAAGGGCAACACCATGGCTGAGCGCCGCGTCAACGTCGGCTGGGCCGAGGGCCTGCACGCCCGCCCCGCTTCCATCTTCGTCCGTGCCGCCACGGCCTCCGGCGTTCCGGTGACGATCGCCAAGGCCGACGGCTCCCCGGTCAACGCGGCCTCCATGCTCGCCGTGCTGGGCCTGGGCGCCCAGGGTGGCGAGGAGATCGTCCTCGCCTCGGACGCCGACGGCGCCGACGCCGCGCTGGACAAGCTTGCCAAGCTCGTCGCCGAGGGTCTTGAGGAGCTTCCGGAGACGGTCTGAACCGACTCACCGGCTCCGCCCGGCAGCCGCGGCCTTCCGCGGCCCCGTGAATTCAGGCGCTGATCCCCGACGGGGGATCGGCGCCTGTTCTGTTCCCCGGCCCGCCCCCACCGCTTTCCCGCTATCCGTACGGGCCTCCGCATCCGCTCCGGAAATCCGGCACAGAAAACGGCAAAAGGACGCGCCCCGGCGCCCGGGAAAACAAAAGCAACTCCCCCGCCCTTTCTACCGCCGCCGTGTTAAATGCGATCGCGTCTTGTGTTGACGGAATGTTGCGGGGCCCGGCATACCGCCGGTCTCAGCGGCGGCCGCCGGATGCCGCGGGGCTCAGCCGCGGCGGCTGCCGGAACCCGCTTCACCGGCGCCCGGCGCCACCCCCGCGTACGGCACCCCGGCGCGCGCCGCGTGCCCCACCGGGAACCGCAGCCGGTGCGCGTCCGCCGCGCGCTCCGCGTGCACCGCCGCCAGGGCCCGCGCCCGCTCCGGGTCCCGCCGGCCCACCGCGTCCACGATCGCCCCGTGCTCGGCCCACGACTCCACCGGCCGGCGGAACCCCGGCTCCACCGCGTACATCCAGGCGATCTTTCGGCGCAGCGGCGTCAGCAGGGCGATCAGCCCGGGGGCGGCGGACGCCTGGGCGAGCGTCTCGTGGAACCAGTCGTCCAGCGACCGCAGCTCCCCCACCCTGCCCCGGGCCGCCCGCTCCTGCCCCAGCCGCACCAGCCCGCGCAGTACTTTCAGATGCCCCGCCGTACGGTGCCGGGCGGCCCGGGCGGCCGCCAGCGGCTCCAGCAGGGCCCGGATCTCCAGCAGATCGGCGGCCTCCCGCTCGTCCGGTTCGGCCACGCACGCCCCGGCGTGGCGCCGGGTGGTCACGAAGCCCTCGGACTCCAGGGTCCGCAGCGCCTCCCGCACCGGTACCCGGGAGACCCCGTACCGCCGGGCGAGCTGCTCCTCCGTCAGCCGGCCGCCGCGCGGGAAGACCCCGGAGACGATGTCGTCGCGAATCGCCCTGCAGACCGATTGCGCGGGAACCCGCATACCCGTACCTCCGCTGTGATCCGGACGTGTCGACGAACCAACGCACACCAGCGCACACCAATGAACACCGGCACACGCCGACGAACACCGACGAATACCGGTGGAAGCCGACGAGCACCGGTGGACGCCGGGGTGCACCGATGAACGCGAACAAACGCGAGGGACACGTTCGCCCGCATTTCCCGTACGACTCTATGCCAGCGGGCCGGATATTCCGACACCCCCGATAAACCGTGGATATCTTCCGGCCAACCGGATTCGCCGGATACCCGGATCACCCGGGGACCGCCCCTGTGGCGCCCCGGCCCGGAAAAGCCGGACGCCCCGGCGCGGGGCGCCGGGGCGTTCGGAAGGCGAGAAGGGAGCCGTCAGAGCTTGACGCCCTTGCCGCGCAGATAGGCGACCGGGTCGATGTCCGAGCCGTACTCGGCGCCGGTGCGGACCTCGAAGTGGAGGTGGGCGCCGGTGGAGTTCCCGGTGGAGCCCGCGCGGCCGATCTGCTGGCCGGGCATCACGGTCTGCCCCGCGGAGACGGAGACCGACGACAGGTGCGCGTACTGCGTGTACGTACCGTCGTGCATCTTGATGACCACGTTGAAGCCGTACGCGCCGCCCCAGCCCGCCTCGACGACGGTGCCCGCGCCCACCGAGACGATCTTGGTGCCCATCGAGGCGTGGAAGTCGATGCCGGTGTGGGTGCCCGAGGACCAGAGCGCGCTGTTCGCCTCGTACGAGGTGGTGACCTGCGAACCGGCGACGGGGGCCTGGTAGGTGTTGAGCAGCTTGCGCTCGGCCTCGCGGGCCGCGCGCTCCCGGGCCTCCCGCTCCGCCTTCGCCCGGGCCTCCGCCTCGCGCTTGGCCTCGGCCTCCGCCTGGGCGCGGGCCACGGCCTGCTGCTTCTGGGCGTGCGCCTGGTCGGCGACCTGGCCGGAGAGCGAGTCGGACGCGGAGAGCGGCTGGAGCCCCGGCTGTTCGGCGGCGAGGATCTGCAGGGTGCCCGTGTCCTCGGCGCTCAGGGTGCCCGGGTCGGCGTCGCGGTCCCGGCCGTCGCCGTCGGCGGCGAACGCGGGGGCGGCGAGGGTGCCGATGACGCCGGTGGTGGCGAGGGTCGCGGCCCCGGCGATGCTCGCGCTGCGGCGCGTCATCCGGCTCGGGCCACGGTGCTTCCCGCTGGATCGGGCAAACGCCATGAAGAGGCTGGTCCTTTCCTTCCTTCTCGCCTACCGGGTTAGCTGACGGGTTCGGAGAGAGGAAGGTCTCCTACGGCTCCTCCGCGGGCTGCGGAGGCTCCGATTCACCCCGGTGGGGACATGGGTCCCCGGCTCCCCAGGGCTCGCGCCCGGCGGGGACTCGGCGATGGCTGTCCGTGCCGCGGTTTGCGGCGCCTGCCGGCGAACAGCCGCACCGACGCTAGGCGGACGGCATGTCGATCACCAAACAAACAGGCCTCTTTGTTGTTCATGCCACAGCCCATGCCGGTCAACTTCCCACCAAAACGGACATCTGACGGCACGGAGCCCCGGGCGCCGCGCGACGTGCGCAACACCCGGGGCTCCGCCGTACGGCCAACGCCGTACGAAGCACCGGAACTCCGGAGCACCGGGACTCCGGCGCTCCGGACCCAGCGGCTGAGGGAGACTCCGTCAGCCCTTGACCACGGTCACGTCCCCGATGCCCAGCTCGCGGACCGGACCGGCGATCTCCGAGGCGTCACCGACGAGCACGGTCACCAGCCGGTCGACGGGGAACGCGCTGACGACCGCGGCCGTCGCCTCGACCGTGCCGGTCTGCGCCAGCCGGGCGTACAACTCGCCCTGGAAACCGTCGGGCAGGTGCTGCTCCACCTGGTCGGCGAGGGTGCCCGCGACCGAGGCCGCCGTCTCGTACCGCAGCGGGGCGACCCCGACCAGGTTCTGTACGGCGACATCGCGCTCGGCATCGGTGAGGCCCTCGGCGGCGAGGGTGCGCAGCACCTGCCAGAGGTCCGCCAGCGCCGGGCCGGTGTTGGGCGTGTCGACCGAGCCGCTGATGCCCAGCAGCGCGGCGCCGGAGCCGTCCGGGGCGGAGCACAGCACCTGGGCGAAGGCCCGGACGCCGTACGTGTACCCCTTCTCCTCGCGCAGCACCCGGTCCAGCCGGGAGGTGAGGGTGCCGCCGAGGCAGTAGGTGCCGAGCACCTGGGCCGGCCAGACCCGGTCGTGCCGGTCGGCGCCGATCCGCCCGATCAGCAGCTGGGTCTGGACCGCGCCCGGCCGGTCCACGATGATCACGCGGCCGGTGTCGTCGGCGGTGATCTCCTCCCGCGGGCGGGGCGCCGCGGTGTCGCCCTGCCAGGTACCGAGGGTTTCGGCGAGCAGCGCGTCGAGGTCGACGCCGGTCAGATCGCCGACGACGACCGCCGTGGCGGTCGCGGGCCGGACATGCGCTCCGTAGAAGGCCCGGACGGCGGCGGAGTCGATCCGTGCCACGGTCTCCTCGGTGCCCTGACGGGGGCGGGAGATCCGCAGCGGGGCCGGGAAGAGGCTGCGGTACAGCTCCTTGGCGGCGCGGCGGCCGGGGTTGGCCGTCTCGTGCGGGATCTCGTCCAGCCGGTTGCGTACCAGCCGTTTGATCTCGCCGTCGTCGAACGCGGGGGCGCGCAGCGCCTCGGCGAGCAGCCCGAGGGCCTTGGGCAGCCGGGAGACCGGCACCTCCAGGGAGACCCGGACACCGGGGTGGTCGGTGTGTGAGTCAAGGGTCGCCCCGCAGCGCTCCAGCTCGGCGGCGAACTCCTCGGCGGACCGTTTGTCGGTGCCCTCGGACAGGGCCCGGGCCATGATCGTGGCAATGCCGTCGAGGCCCTCGGGCTCGGCGCCGAGCGGGGCGTCGAGGTTGATCTCCACGGCCACGACCTGCTGGCCGGGGCGGTGGCAGCGCAGCACGGTCAGACCGTTGGGGAGGGTGCCGCGGTCGGGCGCGGGGAACGCCCACGGGGTGGGCTCCCCGGACGCGGGCCGGGGGTGGAAGTCCATCGTGGTCAGCGGCTCGGCGGCGTCGGTCACTGGTCCGCACCCTCTTCTGCGTCGTGGTCGGTCTCGTTGGTGCCGTCGGCGTCCGCCCCGGCCTCGGCGCCGGGCACGGGCTCGTACACCAGCACCGCGCGGTTGTCGGGGCGCAGCCGCGCCGCGGCGATCTCGCGGACCTCGTCGGCGGTGACGGAGAGCACCCGCTGCACGGCCGTCAGGGCCAGCTGGGGGTCGCCGAAGAGCACCGCGTAACGGCAGAGTTCGTCGGCGCGGCCCGCGACGGTGCCGAGCCGGTCCAGCCATTCGCGCTCCAGCTGGGCCTGGGCGCGCTCCATCTCCTCGGCCGTCGGGCCGTCCGCGGCGAACCGGGCCAGCTCCTCGTCGACGGCGGTCTCGATCTCCGCCACCTCGACCCCGCCGGACGTCTTCACGTCCAGCCAGCCCAGCGACGGGGCACCGGCCAGCCGCAGCAGGCCGAAGCCGGCCGCGACGGCGGTCTGGTCCCGGCGCACCAGGCGGTTGTGGAGCCGGGAGGACTCCCCGCCGCCGAGGACGGTCAGGGCCACGTCGACCGCGTCGCACTCGCGGGTGCCGTCGTGCGGCAGCCGGTAGGCGGCCATCAGGGCGCGGGCGGGCACCTCCTCCTCGACGACCTCGCGGAGCTGCCGCCCCATGACCTCGGGCAGGGTCCCGTCGCGCGGCGGCTGCTTGCCGTCGTGGGCGGGGATGGAGCCGAAGTACTTCTCGACCCAGGCCAGGGTCCGCTCCGGGTCGATGTCGCCGACGACCGACAGCACCGCGTTGTTCGGCGCGTAGTAGGTGCGGAAGAAGGCGCGGGCGTCCTCCAGGGTCGCCGCGTCGAGGTCGGCCATCGAGCCGATGGGGGTGTGGTGGTACGGGTGGCCCTCGGGGTAGGCCAGGGCCGTCAGCTTCTCGAACGCGGTGCCGTACGGCACGTTGTCGTACCGCTGGCGGCGCTCGTTCTTCACCACGTCGCGCTGGTTCTCCATCGACTCGTCGTCGAGGGCGGCCAGCAGCGAGCCCATGCGGTCGGCCTCCAGCCAGAGCGCCAGCTCCAGCTCGTGCGTGGGCATGGTCTCGAAGTAGTTCGTGCGCTCGAAGCTGGTGGTGCCGTTGAGCGAGCCGCCGGCGCCCTGCACCAGTTCGAAGTGGCCGTTCCCCTGGACCTGCTTCGAGCCCTGGAACATCAGGTGCTCGAAGAGGTGGGCGAGGCCGGTGCGGCCCTTCACCTCGTGGCGCGAGCCCACGTCGTACCAGAGACAGACCGCGGCGACCGGGGTCAGGTGGTCCTCTGAGAGCACCACGCGCAGGCCGTTGGCCAGGCGGTGCTCCGTCGCTGTCAGGCCGCCGGAACCGGCCTGCGCTGTGGCCGTGTGACCCATGGGCATGTACGTCCCTTCGATCGCGAAGATGCTACTGATCCCCCAGGACTGCCACTGTATGCAAGCGGGCTGACGACTGGCGAAGTTCCGGCTTGCCGGATAGTTCGCGCTGGGCGAAGTCGCGGTCGGCGGGCGGGCCGGCGGGCGCCCCGGCGCGGGCGTGTTCGCCGGGTGGTGGTCGGGGTTGTCGGTGCCACGGTCCACAATGGTCGGCATCAGATGCCGACCCGGTCGTGAAGGAGCAGGAGCCGCGATGGCCCGCCGCAGCACCAAAACCCCGCCGCCCGATGATTTCGAGGAGCGGATCCTCGACATCGACGTCGTCGACGAGATGCAGGGCTCCTTCCTCGAGTATGCGTACTCCGTCATCTACTCCCGCGCCCTGCCGGACGCCCGCGACGGTATGAAGCCGGTGCAGCGCCGGATCGTCTACCAGATGAACGAGATGGGGCTGCGCCCGGACCGCGGCTATGTGAAGTGCGCCCGGGTGGTCGGCGAGGTCATGGGCCGGCTCCACCCCCACGGCGACCAGTCGATCTACGACGCGCTGGTGCGGATGGCGCAGCCGTTCTCCATGCGGCTGCCCCTGGTCGACGGCCACGGCAACTTCGGTTCCCTCGGCAACGACGACCCGCCGGCCGCGATGCGGTACACCGAGTGCCGGATGGCCGACGCGACGTCGCTGATGACCGAGTCCATCGACGAGGACACGGTCGACTTCGCCCCGAACTACGACGGGCAGGAGCGGGAGCCGGTGGCGCTCCCCGCCGCCTATCCGAACCTCCTGGTCAACGGCGCGTCCGGGATCGCGGTCGGCATGGCGACCAATATGCCGCCGCACAATCTGGGCGAGGTCGTCGCGGCCGCCCGCCATCTGATCCGGTATCCGGGCGCCGACCTGGAGACCCTGATGCGGTACGTGCCGGGGCCGGACCTGCCGACCGGCGGCCGGATCGTGGGCCTGGCGGGCATCCGCGACGCGTACGAGACCGGCCGGGGCACCTTCAAGATCCGGGCCACCGCGACCGTGGAGGACGTCACCCCCCGCCGCAAGGGCCTGATCATCACCGAACTGCCCTTCACCGTCGGCCCGGAGAAGGTGATCGCCAAGATCAAGGACCTGGTCAACGCGAAGAAGCTCCAGGGCATCGCGGACGTCAAGGACCTCACCGACCGCGCCCACGGCCTCCGGCTGGTCATCGAAATCAAGAACGGCTTCGTGCCCGAGGCCGTCCTGGAGCAGCTGTACAAGCTGACGCCGATGGAGGAGTCCTTCGGTATCAACAATGTCGCGCTGGTCGACGGCCAGCCGCTGACGCTGGGGCTGAAGGAGCTGCTGGAGGTCTATCTCGACCACCGCTTCACCGTGGTGCGGCGGCGCAGCGAGTTCCGCCGGACCAAGCGGCGCGACCGGCTGCACCTGGTGGAGGGCCTGCTGACCGCCCTCGTCGACATCGACGAGGTCATCCGGCTGATCCGCTCCAGCGAGAACTCGGCGCAGGCCAAGGAGCGCCTGATGGCGCAGTTCTCGCTCTCCGAGATCCAGACCCAGTACATCCTCGACACCCCGCTGCGGCGGCTCACCAAGTTCGACCGGATCGAGCTGGAGTCCGAGCGGGACCGGCTCAACGCCGAGATCGACGAGCTGACGCGGATCCTGGAGTCCGACGCGGAGCTGCGGAAGATGGTCTCCGCCGAGCTGGCCGCGGTGGCCAAGAAGTACGCCACCGAGCGGCGGACGGTCCTGCTGGAGTCGGCAGCCGTCCCGGTCGCCGCGGTCCCGCTGGAGGTCGCGGACGACCCCTGCCGGGTGCTTCTGTCGTCGACGGGCCTGCTGGCCAGGACCGTCACCGGCGATCCGCTGCCGGAGCCGGCCGGGAAGCGGGCCAGGCACGATCTGGTCGTCTCGTCCGTCGCGGCGACCGCCCGCGGCGATATCGGCGTGGTGACCTCCGCCGGGCGGCTGCTGCGGCTGGCCGTGATCGACCTGCCGCAGCTGCCGCAGACCGCGTCCGCGCCGAACCTGTCCGGCGGGGCGCAGCTCTCCGAGTTCCTCTCCCTGGAGGCGGACGAGACCGTCGTCTGTCTGACGACCCTCGCGGAGGACTCCCCGGGTCTGGCCCTCGGCACCGTCCAGGGCGTCGTCAAGCGGGTGGTGCCCGACTATCCGGCGAACAAGGACGAGCTGGAGGTGATCGCCCTCAAGGACGGCGACCGGATCGTCGGCGGCGCCGAGCTGCGCACCGGTGAGGAGGACCTCGTCTTCATCACCTCGGACGCCCAGCTGCTGCGTTTCCAGGCGTCGCAGGTCCGGCCGCAGGGCCGGGCCGCGGGCGGGATGGCCGGGATCAAGCTGACGCAGGACGCCGTGGTGCTCTCCTTCACCGCGGTCGACCCGGCGGCGGACGCGGCGGTCTTCACGGCCGCCGGATCGACCGGTGCCCTGGACGATTCCGTCACCACGGTGAAGCTGACCCCGTTCGACCAGTACCCCCGCAAGGGACGGGCCACCGGTGGCGTGCGCTGCCAGCGGTTCCTGAAGGGCGAGGACATCCTGCTGCTGGCGTGGGCGGGCGCCGCTCCGGCCCGGGCCGCCCAGCGGAACGGGACGCCCGCGGAGCTGCCCGAGCCGGACCCGCGCCGGGACGGTTCGGGTACCCCGCCGGTGTCGGCCGTCGCGGTGCTGGCGGGCCCGGCGGACTGACCGGCCGGGCGCGGAGCACGGGGGCGTACGGGCGGGGTGCACGGGCGGGGCCGGCCCTGTCCGTACACCCCGGCGCCCTGCCCTGTGCCGTACTCCTTGCCGCACCCCGCCGGGTACGGCAAGGCCGTGTGCCGGGCGGTCTGCTCGGGGGGTGTTCAGCGGTGTGTTCAGCGTGAGGGGGTGCCGTATCCCGCGTACGCCCCGTAGGCCCCGCCGTAGGGCTCCTCCGGTTCCTTGTACTCTCCTCGTACGGTCTCCTCGTACGTCTCGTCGTACGTCCCCGGGTGCGGTTCCGCGCCCTCCACGGTTCCGTCCGGGTCGTCCCTCGGAGCGGGAACGTAACGGAGGACGCCCCACATGCTCCGCTCGTCGGGCGCCGGATCGCCGTCGCAGGTCCGGGCCGCCGCCAGCCCCTCCAGCAGGGCGGGTCCGTCGATACCGGAGCCGATGAGGACGAGTTCGGTGCGGCGCGGCGCCTCCCGGGGCCAGGGTTCGGGGGTGAAGCACAGGAAACGCCCGACCGCGTGGACCGCGTACCGGTGCGCCGGGTCCGCGGCCCCGAAATCGATGTACCCCTTGATGCGGTAGAGGCCGCCGGGGCGGGAGTCGAGGAGATCGAGCAGCCGCCGGGGGTGCATCGGGCGCTCCGCGGTGAAGGAGACGGACTCGTAGGCGGCGTGCAGATGCGCGCCCTGCCCGCACCCGCTGCCGCATCCGTCGCCGGGGCCGTAGTGGTGCTCCCCGTCGTGCCCCCGGCCGCACTCCGGGTCGTGGTCGTCGTGGTCGTCGTGGAGCAGATCGTCGAAGGCGAGCTGGCCGACGCGTTCGGAGACCGGCCGGGGTTCGAAGAACAGCCCGGGGTCGACCCTCCCGTACACCGCCTCGACCAGAGCCGCGCCCTGCCCCAGCCGGGCCCCGACGGCGGCCCGCAGCCTCTCGCGCTCCGCCCCGGGCACCCGGTCGGTCTTGTTGAGGACCACCAGATCGGCGATGCCGAGATGGCGGTCGATCTCGGGGTGGCGGGCCCGGGTGGCCTCGTACTCGGCGGCGTCGACGACCTCGACCAGCCCCCCGTAGACGATCCGCTCGTTGTCACTGGCCAGCAGCATGCGGACCAGCTCCTGCGGCTCGGCGAGACCGCTGGCCTCGATCACGATCACATCGAGCCGGGCGGCGGGCCGGGTGAGCCGTTCCAGGAAGACGTCCAGCTCGCTCGCGTCGACCGCGCAGCAGAGACAGCCGTTGCCCAGGGAGACCGTGGAGTCGCCGAGCTGTCCGGCCACCGTCATGGCGTCGATTTCGATCGAACCGAAGTCGTTGACGATCGCCCCGATGCGGGTCCCGCGGGAGCGGCGCAGCAGATGGTTGAGGAGGGTCGTCTTCCCCGAGCCCAGGAATCCGGCGAGCACCAGGACGGGGATCCGCCCGGCGGCCGGGCCTTCCGGACGGCTCGGATCGGTCGGGGTCACGCGGCGGTCACCTGGGCTCTCCCATCTGCCCGGGGCAGATGCGTCGGTCTGGCGGATACATCGGACGGGACGGCGGGGCGGCACCCGGCACGGACCATAGGGGGTCCCTGCCGGGGCGGAGCCGTACGGGGTCGCTGCCTGGGGGCGTACGGGCACTGCCGCCCGGCCACAGAATAGGCCCGCCGGCGGACCGTCCCGGGCGGTTACGCGGTCGGTCCGGTCCGGGACCGCGTACAGCACGGGGCGAGGCTGGCACACCAGAGACCGGTCCGGTCCGGCACCGGATACGGCACGTACCGTCTCGCCATGGAGCCGGGCGATGTGGGCCAGGTCACGTCCCCTGCTCCGGCCCCGGCCCCCGGGGCGGAAGCCGCCGGCTGTGGTCCGCCTCCCACCGGGAGACGTTTCCCGAATGCCGTCCCGCCCCGTACCGTTTCATTCCATGAGCAACGACCGGTACACCCCACCTCGCCGGCGCCGCCTCGGCTGGCCCCAGCGGGTGTTTTCGCAGGTCCTGCTCATGCAGCTGCTGATCGCGACCGGAGTGACGGTACTGGCCACCGGGCTCTTCCTGGCCCCGCTCAGCGCCCAGCTCGACGACCAGGCCATGCGCCGGGCACTGGCCATCGCCCAGACCACGGCCTCCCCCCAGATCGCGGAGAAACTCCTCGCCAGCAGCCCCACGCCCGACGGGCCGGTCCAGGCCGACGCCGAGCGGATCCGCAAGGCGACCGGCGCCGAATACATCGTGGTCATGGGGCTCGGCGGGGTCCGCTGGTCGCACACCTCCACCGAGGAGATCGGCCGGGTCGTCTCCACCGACCCCAGCCGGGCCCTCGCGGGCGACGAGGTCATGGAGATCGACAGCGGCACCCTCGGCCGCTCCGCCCGCGGCAAGGTCCCCCTGCGCGACGCCCACGGCGATATCGTCGGCGCCGTCTCGGTCGGCATCGAGTACGACAGCGTGCGCGACCGGCTGTTCTCGGCGATCCCCGGTCTGGTGGCCTATGCGGGCGGTGCGCTGGCCGCCGGGGCCATCGCCGCCTATCTGATCTCCCGCAGGCTCCAGAAGCAGACCCATGACCTGGCGTTCTCCGATATCTCGGCGCTGCTCGCCGAGCGGGAGGCGATGCTGCACGGCATCCGTGAAGGCGTGGTGGCGCTGGACGCCTCCGGCCGGGTGCGGCTGATGAACGACGAGGCCCAGCGGCTGCTCGGGCTGGCGTCGGACGGCAAGGGCCTCCCGCTGGAGCAGGTCCTCGGCGAGGGCCGGACCGCCGATGTCCTGACCGGCCGGGCCACCGGGGTGGATCTGGTGACCGTCCGCGGCCACCGCGTGCTGATCGCCAACCGGATGCCGACCGACGACGGCGGCGCCGTCGCCACCCTGCGCGACCGCACCGAGCTGGAGCGGCTCGGCCGGGAGCTGGACTCGACCCGCGGACTCATCGACGCCATGCGCGCCCAGGACCACGAGCACGCCAACCGGCTGCACACCCTGCTGGGGCTGCTGGAGCTGGAGATGCACGACGAGGCCGTGGACTTCGTCAACGAGGTGGTCGGGGTGCACCGGGCCACCGCGGAACAGGTCACCGAGAAGGTGCACGATCCGCTGCTGGCATCGCTGCTGGTCGGCAAGGCGACGGTGGCCGCCGAACGCGGGGTGTCCCTGAGCATCGCGCCGGAGACGCTGCTGCCCGACCGGGTGGTGGAGCCGCGCGAGCTGGTCACCGTGATCGGCAATCTCGTCGACAACGCCATGGACGCGGCCGCCGGATCCGCGGACGCGTGGATCGAGGTGGAGCTGTACGCGGAAGGGAGCACGGCCGTGCTGCGGATCACCGACAGCGGGCCGGGCGTCCCGCCGGAGCACCGGGAGCAGATCTTCACCGAGGGCTGGTCCACCAAGGAGCTGCCCGCCCACGGCAAGCGCGGGCTGGGCCTTGCGATGGTCCGCCGCCTCGCCGAGCGGCAGGGCGGCCACACCGAGGTGCGGGAGGCACCCGGCGGCGGCGCCGAGTTCATCGTCGTACTCCCCGAAGCGCTCTCCGAACTGGCCGAAGCGGGCGAGAACGAGCCCGTCACGGCCGGGGAGGTGCGATGACCGGCACCACCGCCGTTCAGCCCGCCGCGGGCGCCGCCGAGGTGACGATCGACGTCCTCGTCGTGGACGACGACGTCCGGGTCGCGGGCATCAACGCGGCCTATGTCGCCAAGGTGCCCGGCTTCCGGGTCGCGGCCACCGCCCACTCCGCGGCCGAGGCCGTCGCCCGGATCAACGACTCCCCGGTGGACCTGGTGCTGATGGACCACTATCTGCCCGACGGCAACGGCCTCGCGGTCGTCCGGGAGCTGCGCAGACTCGGCCGCCAGACCGATGTGATCATGGTGACGGCGGCCCGCGACGTGGCCACCGTGCAGGCCGCGATGCGGCACGGCGCGCTCCAGTACCTGGTGAAGCCGTTCAACTTCGCGGGGCTGCGCACCAAACTGGAGGCATACGCCGGACTCCGCCGTGCCCTGCGCCGGGGCGGCGAGGCGGAACAGGCCGAAGTGGACCGGATCTTCGGCGCCCTGTCGGCCGGCGCGGTCGCCCCCGATCTGCCGAAAGGGCACTCCCGGACGACGGCCGAGGTGGTCCGGCAGGTACTGCTCGGCGCCGACGGGACACCGCTGTCCACCCAGGACATCGCCGACCGGGCGGGCATCAGCCGCCAGACCGCCCAGCGCTATCTGAAGCTCCTGGAGCGCACCGGCCGGGTGCGGCTGAGCCTGAAGTACGGCGAAACCGGCCGCCCGGAACACCTCTACGAGTGGGCCCCCGGCACCTGACCCGAGCCCGCACGCCCGGCCATCCGGCCGCGGCGGACGGCGGTACGCCCGCCCGGGCCCGCACACCAGGCGGCTCGGCCGCTGCCCTCGCCCGGAATCGCCCTGAAGGCGAGGCCGTCCACGACAGTGCGGCGGATGGCGGCCCCGCCGCGGCAGGCACCGGTTCCCCCACTGCCCCGCTGCCCGCGCCCGGCACCGCGGGGGAGACGGGGTCGTCCACGGCGGTGCGGCGAACGGGCGGGGTCCGGCCGCGGCGGACGGCGGTACACCCCCAGGCGCGCCCGGAGCGGGCCGGGCCGAAGAACCGGCGCGGGCGCCGACGCGGGCACGGGCCCTGCCCTGGCCCGTACGCCCCGTGCCCGTATGCCCCGCAGTCGTACATCCCACCGCCCGCCGCATACCGCCGCCGCCCGCATCGGACCCCGCCGTCCCCGCCGGGCCCGCGGCCGTCATTCCCGCGGCCGGCCCCGGCCCCCGTGGGCCGCGCCGTGGGCGCCGATCAGCTCCCGGGCCCGCCGGGCGACGGCCTTGACCCCGGTGTCGTAGTTGCCCAGCACGATCGCCACCCAGCCCGAGCCGTCGTCGATGTCGAGGTTGGTGGCGGCCCCCGGGCCGCTGCCCGGGTGGCCGTGGAGCCGCAGCTCCCCGATGAGGAACTCGTGGAAGCCGTAACCGGCGTACTCGCGCTCCCCCGCCGGGGTGCCGGGCCCCGGCGGTACCGGCACCTTCCCGGTGGTGATCAGCTCGGTGTACGCGGGATCCAGCAGGGTGCCCGAGCGGAGCGCGGCGGTGAACCGCAGCAGGTCGGGGGCGGTGGAGTAGGCGCCTCCGTCGGGGCCGCCGACGAAACCGCAGGCCGGATGGGCGGTGAAGTCCACGCGTTCGCCCGAGGGCTGCGTCCAGTAGGGGCGGGCCACTCCGGCCCGCGCCCGTACGGCGGGCCGGGTGAGGAAGTCGCTGTCCGCCATTCCGGCCGGGGCGAAGACATGCTCCCGTACATAGTCGTAGTAGGACTGCCCGGAGACCGCGGCGACGACGGCCCCGAGCAGCCAGTAGCCGTCGTTGCTGTACCCGAAGCGGGTGCCCGGGGCGAACCGGGGCGGGGTGGCGGCGATGACGGCGAGGGTGTTGTCGACCGTCGCCTCGACACCGTCCCAGGTCTGCGGCGGCCCGCCGCCCAGCGGCGGACGGCCGATACCCGAGGTGTGGGTGAGGAGCTGATGGACGGTCACGGCGGCGATCGCGGGCGGGAAGCGGTCGGTGTACGCGCCGAGCCGCTCGTGCCAGTCGAGCCTGCCCCGGGCCGCGAGCTGGGCGATCGCCACTCCGGTGAAGCACTTTGTCACCGAGGCCAGGCCGAAGACGGTGCCGGGGCCGTTCGGAATCGCCCGCTCCCGGTCGGCGGCACCGTAGGAGCGGGTCAGGACGGGCCTGCCGCGGTGGGCGAGGAGCACGGTCCCGGAGAACGTGTCCCGGGCCGCCTGCTCGGCGACGAAGGCGTCGAAGGCGCCCCCGGGCAGCAGGTCCGGGTGCGGGCGGGGGTGCGGCGCGGCCGCGGCGGCCGGGACGGCCCGGGCGGTGGCCGCGGCGAACGAGCCCGCGCCCAGCGCCCCGAGGAGGGCACGGCGGCCGGGCGCTGTTCGAGGGGTGGACGGTCGGGGGGTGGACGGTCGGGGGGTCATGGTGCTGCGCTCCTTCGCTCGGGTCCGGGAACGGCGGCGGTGATGAGTTCCCGGGCCCGGGACGCGACCGGGAGGACCGAGTCGGCGTCGTAGTTCCCGAGGACCACCGACACCCAGCCGGTGCCGGGGTGGATCTCGACGGAGGTGCCGGTGCCCGCGCTGCCTCCGCTGTGGCGCAGCACCCACTGACCGCCGGTCAGCAGGGCGACCGGGCCGTAGCCCTGGAGCGTGGCGGCCGGAGGGGCCGCGCCCGGGGACTCGGCCCGGGACGGCAGTGCCAGCTTGCCGCTGAGGAAGGCCGGGGTGTGGGCGGGACCGAGCAGCCGCCCGGTCGCCAGGGCCCGGCCGAAGCGGGCCAGATCGCGGGCGGTGGAGAACGCGTCGCCCGCGGCGGTGCCGGTGAACGGCTTGTCCGCGAGGACGTCGGTGCGTTCGCCGGAGGGCTGCCGGGCGTAGGGGCGGGCGAAGTCCGGCTCCGTGTCCCAGCGCGGCCGGGGGTACCAGCCGGTGCTGTCCATCCCCGCCGGCCGGAACACCCGCTCGTGGACGAAGGTCTCGTACGGCCGGCCCGACACCGCCGTCACCAGGGCCCCGAGGAGTTCGTAGCCGGAGTTGCTGTAGCGGAACCGGGTGCCCGCGGGGAACTCGGGCGGTGCGGCGCGGACGATGGACATGATTCCGTCATGGAGTTCGGCGGCGCTTCCCCAGACCCGGGCCCCGTCCCGGAACGCCTGGGTGGTGCGGTAGTCCCCGGTGCCCGAGGTATGGGTGAGGAGCTGATGGACGGTGAGTCCGTCGAGCGCGGGCAGCAGGCCGCCCAGGTAGGCGCCGAGCCGTTCGTGGTGGGAGATCGCCCCGGCGCGCACCAGTTGCTGGACGGCGACGGCGGTGAACAGCTTCGTTGTCGACGCCAGTGCGAAGCGGGTGTCGGTCCCGATGGGGATCCCCCGCCGCCGGTCGGCCGTGCCGTGGCAGCGGAAGAGGACGGTCCGGCCCCGGTGGGCCAGCAGAACGGTCCCGGAGAACTCGTCCCGCGCGGCCAGCCCCGCCAGATGGCGGTCGAACGTGCCACCGGGGCCCAGCTCGCCCGGAGTGTGCCGGTCCGGCCCCGGAGTGTCGTCGGCAGACGCGGTACGGGCCCCCGCCCAGGCCGCACCGGCCCCGAGAGGGACCGCCCCGAACAGCCCGAGCACGGACCGCCTGGACCGCCGGTCCGCCGGTGGTGAGTGATGAGTCATACGGCTCTGTCTACGGCGCGGCACCGATCGCGAACCGATCACCCGGCCATACATCATCCATATCCTTCCGCTGGAATGCTGCCCGCATGCGAGTGCTGCTGGTCGAGGACGAACAGCCGCTGGCCGGGTATGTCGCGGCCGGGCTGCGGAAGCACGGCTGCGCGGTCGACGTCGCGCACGACGGCCGGACGGCCCTGGAGAAGTGCGCGGTCGTCCCGTACGACGTGGTGGTACTCGACCGTGACCTCCCGGGTGTCCACGGGGATACCGTCTGCCGGCAACTGGCCCGCGAGGGGGCGGTTCGCGTTCTGATGCTCACCGCCTCCGACTCGGTCGAGGACCGGGTCGGCGGACTCGCCCTGGGGGCGGACGACTATCTGGGCAAGCCGTTCGCCTTCTCCGAACTCGTCGCCCGCGTCGCCGCCCTGGCCCGGCGCAGCACCCCCGCCCGCCCGCCGGTGCTCCGCGCCGCGGATCTCACCGTCGACCCGGCACGACGGACCGCGGAGCGCGCCGGACGGCTGCTGCAGCTGACGCCGAAGGAGTTCGGCATCCTCGTTCGGCTGCTGGGCGCGGACGGGGCGGTGGTCAGCTCCGAGACCCTGCTGGACAAGGTGTGGGACGAAAACGCCGACCCGTTCACCAACGCCGTACGGATCACGGTGGGCACTCTCCGCCGCAAACTCGGCGCGCCCCCGCTGATCGACACGGTCATCGGGGCGGGCTACCGGATCTCTCCATGACGGCCCCGCTGACCGCCAGGGTCCGGCTGGCCCTCCTCTCCACCGGTCTCGTGCTCGCCGCGGGCACCCTGCTGAGCGCCCTGACCTATCTGCTCCTCCGGCGGAGCCTGGAGAACCGCCCGGTGATGAGGGTCGACATCACCCGCCGCGGCCCGGCGACCCCCGCCCCTGCAGACGCCCCGAACCTGCTGGACCGCACGGCCCTCGCCGCCCCGGAAGCCCCCGCCGAGGCCTCCTCCGCAAGGCCCTTACCCGGCCCCTCTCCCCTTCCGAACCCCCTTTCGTCTCCGCCGGTGAACTCCCCGGCCACCGAGTCCGTCCCGTCCTCCGCGAGCCCGCCGGAGCTGCCGGACCGCGCGGCTCTCGCCGAAACGGCCCGCCGTCTGCACGCCGACGCCCTGTCCGAACTGCTGACCCAGACCACGATCGCGCTGGCCGTGGTCACCCTGCTCACCGCCGCCCTGGGCTGGTTCCTGGCGGGCCGGGTCCTGCGCCCGCTGCGGACCATCGCCGGCACCGCCCGGCGGCTGTCGGCCGAGGATCTCTCGGCCCGGATGCCCGTCGGCCGTCCCGCCGACGAGCTCTCCGTCCTCGCCCGCACGATCAACGACATGCTCGACCGCATCGAACACGGCGTCGAGGAGCGCGGCCGGATCCTGGAGAGCCAGCGGATGTTCGCCGCGAACGCCGCCCATGAGCTGCGGACCCCACTGACGACCATTCGCACGGCCGTCGAGGTGACCCTCGACGGCACCCCCGCCCGGGAGGAACTCCTCACCATGGCGGCCGACATCAGGGACGCCGTCGCCCAGGGCCAGCGAACTCTCGACGGGCTGCTCGTCCTGGCCCGCAGCCGGCGGGGCGTCGTCGCGCCGGCTCCGCTGGACCTCGCCGGGGTGACCGCCGGCTGCCTCGACCGCGCCGCCGCGGCTGCCGCCGACCGCTCCCTCACGGTCCGCAGCACGCTGCGAGCCGCACCGGCCGCCGGGGAACCCGTCCTGCTCGAACGAGCCGTCGGCAATCTCCTCGACAACGCGGTCCGATACAACCACCCGGGCGGCGAGATCACCGTGACCACGGGAACCACCGGCTCCCGGGTGTTTCTGACAGTCGGCAACACCGGCCGCCGAGTGGCCCCCGGGGAGGCCCGGGGACTTCTCGCTCCCTTCGTCCGGGGCTCCGGCTCCCGCACCCGCTCCGACGGCGGCTCGGGCCTGGGGCTCTCCATCGTCCGTGCGATCGCGACCGCCCATGCCGGCGAACTGACCGTCACCGCCCGGCCCGTCGGCGGCCTGGACATCACCCTCCATCTCCCCTCGGCTCCTTCCCTCCGGCCACCGCTCCCCACCACGGTCGCCCCGCGATGACCAACCGGCCGGCCCGACCGGCACGTACTCCCGCACCGGGCCGAATCGCCGTATCGACCACCTGCGGTCCCACCCGAGGAGCGCCCCTGCCCGGGGTGCCTTCCAAGCTGCCCCTTTCCCTGTCCGAAAAGTCACCCGGGGCGACCGGGCCGCGGCACACCCGGCCCGGCGGGATCGGGGAGGAAGGACCTACCGGGCGTCCGCACCCGGCGGCCGTGCCAGCCCCGTCCGGTAGGCGTATCGCACCGCCTGTGCCCGGTCGTGCAGCCCGGCCTTGGCGAACAGATTGTTGATATGCGTCTTCACCGTGGCAGCGGAGATATGCAGCCGCCGGGCGATCTCGGTATTGCTCAGCCCGTCGGCGATCAGCGTCAGCACCTCCCCCTCCCGTCCGGTGAGCCCGTCCGGCAGCCTCGGCGCCGACGGCTCCGGTGTCTCGGTCACCCGCTCCAG
Source organism: Streptomyces sp. NPDC003691 (assembly GCF_053981115.1). Taxonomy (NCBI): domain Bacteria; kingdom Bacillati; phylum Actinomycetota; class Actinomycetes; order Kitasatosporales; family Streptomycetaceae; genus Streptomyces; species Streptomyces sp. NPDC003691. The sequence continues at coordinate 112,952 of NZ_JBSFNQ010000007.1, forward strand.
CAGCCGCTGCTGCACCTGCGGCGAGAGCCCCGCTCTCCCGGCCACCACGTCCCGGACGGCCCGGACGATCTCCTCTCCTTCGGCGTCCTTGGTCAGATACCCCCGGGCCCCCGCCCGCAGGGCGGGAAAGAGCGAATCGTCGTCGGCATAGGTCGTCAGCACCACCACCTGGGTCTCCGGATACTCCTCACGGATCCTGCGCGTCGCCGTCACCCCGTCGCAGCGGGGCATCCGCAGATCCATCAGCACGGCGTCGGGAGCCAGCTGGGCGACCAGCGCCACGGCCTCCTCACCGTCCCGGGCCGCGCCGACGACCTCGATACCCGGCAGCAGGCCGAGCAGCATCACGATCCCCTCGCGCACCACGGCCTGGTCGTCCGCGACCACCACCCGCACCGTCCCGGGCCCTTCCACCACAGCTCCGTCCCCCGTCCGGCTCATACCGGCACCCGCAGTCGCACCATGAATCCCGCCCCCTCCGGTCCCGCTTCCAGGGTGCCGCCGAGCAACTCCGCCCGTTCTCGCATCCCGAGAAGACCGTAGCCGGAACCGGACCTGCTCAGCTCGCCCCTGTGGACAGTCGGCCCCGAGTCCCTCACCTCCAGCTTCACCCCGCGCTCCTCATAGGCGAGGACCATCCGCACCCGGCCGCCCGGAGCATGCTTGCGCGCGTTGGTGAGGGCCTCCTGGGCCACCCTCCGTACCGCCTGGGACACCTCGGGCGGCATCGACCGCCGCTCCCCCGTGACCAGGCTGTCGGCCCCTTCCTCGGCGGCGATCTCCCGGAGGAACTCCTCCACGGGCGTCAGCTCGCCCCGCAGCGCGGAGAGCGCCTGACGGGTCTCGGCCAGCCCGCTGCGCGCCATACCCCGGGCCGCCGTGACCCGTTCGAGTATGTCGTCACGGAAGGGGCCCTCGGGCCCGCGCTCTATCCGGATGCGCGCGGCCTCCAGATGGACCAGCTGAGCCGACAGACTATGGGCGAGCACATCGTGTATCTCCCGGGCGATCCGGGCCCGCTCGGCGAAAGCCGCCGATACCGCCTCGGCCTCCCGCGCCGCCCGTTCCTGGGCCAGCAACTGGAAGCCTGCCCCGCGCGCCTGCGCGTCCAGCCGGAAGGCGTACCCGCCGAGCAGAATGCCCGCCATGGTGATCGCGATGCCCAGACCGTCGGCCTCGGGTATCTGCACCGCAAAGATGTTGGCGAGCGGCACCGCGCACAGCAGTCCGATCCACAGCGGCAGCCGCTCCACCGCCATTTTCGCCGCGGCGATCCAGAGCACCGCCGCCATCACGGACGCGCCCGAGGCGAGTGCGGCCCACCCCACCGCGGCCAGGGCCGCCAGCAGTGCGAGGGACCGCAGCAGCTCATGCCGCCGGGTCGTGCGCTGGAAGGCCGAGCCCGCCAGGGCACCGAGCGCCAGGGCCAGGACGGGCAGCGGTATCCGCACTCCCCCGAAGCGCCCCGAGGCATAGGCGTCGGACACCGCCCAGGTCGCGAGCGACCCCAGCAGAATCACGTCGAGCACCAGCTCCGAGCGCGGCACCCCGACCCTGGACAGCGCTTCCTGTCCCGGCCACCCGTTCATGATTCGGTTCAGCACCCCGGCCCCCCTTTGCTCCGTCGCTTCGATGCTAGGGAGGCCGGCCGGGCTGCGGAATCGGCTCGGGGGTGGAGCTGTGATCTCCACCCCCGGGTTGGTGCGGCCCTCCGGCCGCCGTTGTCGGGCCGCCGCCGTCAGGCGTCGATGCGCGAACGGTCCAGCGTCGCCGCCGAGCTGGTGATGAACTCCTTGCGGGGCGCGACCTCGTTGCCCATCAGCAGGTCGAAGACCTGCTCGGCCGCGTCGAGATCACCGATATTGATCCGCCGCAGTGTGCGGTGGCGGGGGTCCATGGTGGTCTCGGCCAGCTGGTCGGCGTCCATCTCGCCCAGACCCTTGTACCGCTGCACGGAGTCCTTGAAGCGGACGCCCTTGCGCTGGAACTCCAGCAGCGTCTGCCGCAGCTCGTTGTCCGAGTAGGTGTAGACGTACTTGTCCTGGCCCTTCTTCGGCTGGACCAGTTCGATCCGGTGCAGCGGCGGCACCGCGGCGAACACCCGCCCCGCCTCCACCATCGGCCGCATATAGCGCTGGAAGAGCGTGAGCAGCAGGCAGCGGATATGGGCGCCGTCGACATCGGCGTCCACCAGGAGAACGATCTTGCCGTACCGGGCGGCGTCGATATCGAAGGTCCGGCCCGAACCGGCTCCTATGACCTGGATGATCGCCCCGCACTCGGCGTTCTTCAGCATGTCGGAGACCGACGACTTCTGAACGTTGAGGATCTTGCCCCGGATCGGCAGCAGCGCCTGGAACTCACTGTTCCGGGCCAGCTTGGCCGTACCGAGCGCGGAGTCCCCCTCGACGATGAAGAGTTCGCTGCGCTCCACGTCGTCACTGCGGCAGTCGGCGAGCTTCGCCGGCAGCGACGAGGTCTCCAGCGCCGTCTTCCGGCGCTGTGCCTCCTTGTGCTGGCGGGCCGCGATCCGGGTCCGGGCGGCCGCCACGGCCTTCTCCAGGACGGCCCTGGCCTGCGCCTTGGCATCGCGCTTGGTGGAGGTCAGGAAGGCCTTCAGCTCCTTGGCCACCACATTCGCCACGATCCGGTTGGCGGCCGAGGTCCCCAGCACCTCCTTGGTCTGCCCCTCGAACTGGGGCTCGGCCAGGCGGACCGTGACCACGGCGGTGAGCCCTTCGAGGGCGTCGTCCTTCACGATGTCGTCCTCGGCGACCCGCAGCAGCTTGGCGGAGCGGAGGACCTCGTTCATCGTCTTGGTCACGGAGCGCTCGAAGCCCGTGACATGGGTACCGCCCTTGGGCGTGGCGATGATGTTCACGAAAGACCGGACGTTGGTGTCGTATCCCGTGCCCCAGCGCAGAGCGATGTCGACACCCAGCTCCCGGGTGACCTCGGTGGGTGTCATGTGCCCGCGGTCGTCGAGCACGGGCACGGTCTCCTTGAACGTGCCCTGCCCGGTGAGCCGCAGCACGTCGCAGACGCCCTTGTCCTGTGCGAGATACTCGCAGAACTCGCTGATCCCGCCGTCGAAGCGGAAGATCTCCTGGCTCTTGCCCTCGCCCTCCAGGTCCCGCTCGTCGCGGACGACGATGGTCAGTCCGGGTACCAGGAAGGCGGTCTGGCGGGCGCGCTGGTGGAGGGTCTCCAGCGACAGCTTGGCGTCCTTCAGGAAGATCTGCCGGTCGGCCCAGTACCGTACGCGGGTGCCGGTCCGGGTCCTGGGCACGCGCTTGCCCTTGCGCAGTCCGTTCCCCGGGTCGAAGGGCGCCTCGGGCCCCTGCTCGGTGAAGATTCCGGGCACTCCGCGGCGGAAGCTGATGGAGTGGGTGGCGCTGCTGCGGTCGACCTCGACGTCGAGCCGGGCCGACAGCGCGTTGACCACGGACGCGCCGACGCCGTGCAGACCGCCGGAGGCCGCGTAGGAACCGCCGCCGAACTTGCCGCCGGCGTGCAGCTTGGTCATCACGACCTCGACGCCGGACAGTCCGGTCTTGGGCTCGACGTCGACGGGGATGCCGCGTCCGTTGTCCCGGACCTCGACCGATCCGTCGTCGTGGAGGATGACCTCGATGTGGTCGCAGTAGCCGCCGAGGGCCTCGTCGACCGAGTTGTCGATGATCTCCCAGAGGCAGTGCATCAGGCCGCGGCTGTCGGTCGACCCGATGTACATGCCGGGGCGCTTGCGAACCGCTTCGAGACCCTCGAGTACGAGGAGATGCCGCGCTGTGTAGTTGGAGCCGTCACGCTCCGCTGTCAGCAAAGCTGTGGACGGCACGGACGTTTCGGCGGTCACGCGGTTCGCTCCTCGCTGAATTTCAGATGTGGCCCAGGTGGGTAAAGGCCCGGCGTCGGTCGCCGGTCAGAGGGTACCGAGCCCTGATAGAGCCGATGTAACGCCACCCTCGGGTTTTCCCGCCCCGCCCCATTATCGCACGGGCGTTCGATAGCCCGATGGGGTGACGTGAACATCACGTTCCCTTCGAGGCATGAACCATTTAGGCTCCGGGCACGTCCTCATGAACACCGGCAACCCGGCCGGGAGGGCCGACCCGAGACAAGCAACGCGAAACCCGTAGAGCACAGCAATACGGCTCATTCGCCGCCACCTGGTAGCAGACAGCCCCCTCGGAAGGGAACTTTCGAGGAAAAGCCCCGAGCGGGAACGTTTTCGGGCTGGTTGGATGTTGACCCTGGTACGACAGCTCGTCGAGCTAGAGAAGAGGCGACGTGACTACTGTTCTGACACCCGCGAGCCCGCTGACGGCCGCTGACCGCTGCGACCGCTGCGGCGCCCAGGCATACCTGCGCGTCGTACTGACCAGCGGCGGTGAACTGCTCTTCTGCGCCCACCACGGACGCAAGTTCGAGCCGGAACTCAAGAAGATCGCCGCGGAAATACAGGATGAGACCGACCGACTCACGGCCGTGCCGGCCGGTGCCGGGCAAGAGGATCACTGACACCTCGCATCCCACGACGAGCGAAGGCCGGTCCAGGACCGGCTGACGGGCGGTCGTCCCTGATCAGCAGGGGCGACCGCCCGCTCTCGTCATCGGCCCGTACGCGCGGGTACGGCGCCGTCCGTCCCGGCGACGGGACCGCGCCCCCGGCCCGGCCCGCCGGAGCCGCCGCTACGGCAGGCGTACCGCCGACACCCGGGTGTAGACCCCCGGACTGTCCGCCCGGCCGCAGCCGCTCCCCCACGACACCAGCCCGATGAGCTTCCCCCGGGCCACCAACGGCCCTCCGCTGTCCCCCTGGCAGGCGTCATGACCTCCCCGGGGGTCTCCGGCACAGAGCATCGTCGAGGCGTCGTAGCGCCCGCCCAGCCCCCCTGGATAGGCCGTCCGGCAGTTCCGGTCGGCCAGGACCGTCACATCGGCCGCCCGCAGCGCCGTGGCATAGCTGCCGTTGCCCTCCGTATCGCCCCAGCCGTAGACCGTCGCCCCCGTCCCAGGTACGTACGCCTCGTCACCCTCGGGCGCGACCGGGATCACCTGCGACTCCGGCACCGTCTCCGCCAGCGTCAGCACGGCCAGGTCCGAACTGTTGGTCAGAGGGTTGTACGCGGGCGACACCCAGCTCCCGCTGACCGCGATCTCCCGGCCGTCGGAGGCGGTCAGCTCCGTCCGCCCGGTGATCACCCGGAGATCACGCACCTGGCTCACCTCACCGCCGAGCACCGTCCGGCTCAGACAGTGCGCCGCCGTCATGACCTTGTCCGGCGCGATCAGCACACCGCCGCAGAACTGGCCCGCCCGCGTTCCCCCGAACCGGTCACGGCTGGCGAGCGCGACAACCCACGGCGTATCCGACGCCCGTACCGGAAAACCGCCCACGACGACACTGTCGGCCGCCGCCGGTACCGGCTCCACCAGGGGCACCACGCCTCCGGTGGCGGCGAGGGCCAGCGTTCCGGTCAGGGCTCGGACGAGAAGAGGGCGCATACGGTCTCCTGACTCTGAGTGAGTAGCGTCCACTCAGCGTCAGCCAGCGGGCCGTCCGGCGCACCCTCGCACCACGCCGCACTGACGCACAGACGTCCGTTCGACCGGCATATGCCAGACCCCTGACAGACGGACGGCCGGATATCGCCCTGCATACGGCCGCATACGGCGAAGGGCCCGGCCCCCGAAGGGGACACGGGCCCTGATGACGCCGGACAGCGGACGGCATCGGCAGCCGTCGGTTCGGTCCGTCAGTCGAGGTAGTCGCGGAGCACCTGCGAACGTGAGGGGTGGCGCAGCTTCGACATCGTCTTGGATTCGATCTGCCGGATCCGCTCCCGGGTGACCCCGTAGACCTTGCCGATCTCGTCCAGCGTCTTGGGCTGGCCGTCGGTGAGGCCGAAGCGCATCGAGACCACGCCGGCCTCACGCTCCGAGAGGGTGTCGAGCACGGAGTGAAGCTGCTCCTGGAGGAGGGTGAAGCTGACCGCGTCCGCCGGCACGACCGCCTCGGAGTCCTCGATCAGATCACCGAACTCGCTGTCGCCGTCCTCGCCCAGCGGGGTGTGCAGGGAGATCGGCTCACGGCCGTACTTCTGCACCTCGATGACCTTCTCGGGGGTCATGTCGAGTTCCTTGGCCAGCTCCTCCGGGGTGGGCTCGCGGCCCAGGTCCTGGAGCATCTGGCGCTGCACACGGGCCAGCTTGTTGATGACCTCGACCATGTGCACCGGAATACGGATGGTGCGCGCCTGGTCGGCCATGGCGCGGGTGATCGCCTGCCGGATCCACCAGGTGGCGTACGTGGAGAACTTGTAGCCCTTGGTGTAGTCGAACTTCTCCACGGCGCGGATCAGACCCAGGTTGCCCTCCTGGATCAGGTCCAGGAAGAGCATGCCGCGGCCGGTGTAGCGCTTGGCGAGCGAGACCACCAGCCGGAGGTTGGCCTCCAGCAGATGGTTCTTGGCGCGGCGGCCGTCCTCGGCAATGATCTCCAGCTCGCGCTTGAGCTTGGGCGCCAGCTTGTCGGAGTTCGCCAGCTTGTCCTCGGCGAAGAGACCGGCCTCGATGCGCTTGGCCAGCTCCACCTCCTGCTCGGCGTTGAGGAGGGGGACCTTGCCGATCTGCTTCAGATAGTCCTTGACCGGGTCGGCGGTGGCTCCGGCGACCGCGACCTGCTGCGCGGGCGCGTCGTCCTCGTCCTCGTCCGACAGGACGAAGCCCTTGCTCTCGCCCTCGGCCTCTTCGTCGTCCTTGCCACCGGGCGCGACGTCTTCGAGCAGCTCTTCGCCGTCGACCGGCTCGTCGGAGTCCTTCTTGGCCGCGGTCTTCTTGGCCACGGTCTTCTTGGCGGCGGTCTTCTTCACCGCCGTCTTCTTGGCGGCGGTCTTCTTGGCCGCCGCCTTCTTGGCGGGCGCCGCCGCGGTCTCGTCACCGGTCTGCGCGTCCACGGTCTCGGCCGGGGCCGCGCTGGCGGCGACGGTCTTCGTCGTGACGGTCTTGGCGGCGACGGTCCTGGTGGCGGTGCGCTTCGCCGGGCTCTTCGCAGCGACGCTCTTGCGGGAGCGTTTGGGCGACTCCGCGGCACTGACCATCAGCGTCACACCCTCTTCCTCGAGGATCTGGTTGAGGCTGCGCAGAACATTCTTCCACTGGGTTGGCGGAATCTGGTCAGCCTCGAAGGCCCGACGCACGTCATCGCCGGCGATCTGCCCATCAGCCTTTCCCCGCTCGATGAGCGCCATCACAGACTCGGACTCGGCGATCTCCGGCGGGAGCGTACGGGATGTGCTGGCCGACACGAACAACCTCTCGGAACGATGGAAACGGCTTCCGGCTCAGCCCATGATCGGGCCGGAGCCGACGACCACCGGGCTGCGGATGTGCCGGTGGCGCGGGCGGAACACACCTCGGAACAGAACAGCGCCGTCAGCGGCGGCTGTATTCCCTCCTCGGCTGTCACCTCTTAGGTCATCGCACGGTTTCGAGGAGCGTTACGCCCAATCCACGTGGCCCGAGTCACACCCCAAGACGGGTGAATCGGATAGATCGGATGTTCTACGCGCAACCGTGCCGCCGGATCCCCGTGGAATCCGGCGGCACGCGTGCATCCGGGCACGGTGTGCGTACGCCTCCGTACGCCCGGCCCCGCGACCGGGCGCTCAGTGCTCACGCGGCGCGGGCACCACGCGTTCCACCTCCGGGTGGACCGTGAGCAGTTGCCGCATGGCCGATTCCGCGGCGGCCGGGTCACCGGTGGCGAGCGCGTCGGCAATCCGCGCGTGATGGGTGAGGGAGACCTCGTTCGGCCGGTCACAGCCGGTGACGGGGCCACCGGACACCTGAAGCGCCGCGGAGACGATTCCCGAGAGGTGCTCCAGCATGCGGTTCCCGGCGAGCTGGATCAGCAGGGTGTGGAATTCGGCATCGGCCCGGGAGAAGGTGATCCCGTCACCCTGAGCGAGGGCATGGCCCATGATCTCCACCATGTCGCCGAGGCGCTGCTGGACGTCCTCGCGTCCGTGTCCCGCGGCGAGGCGCGCGGCGAGGGGCTCGATGGTCCAGCGCAGCTCGCAGAGCTCACGGCGCTGGTCGTCGCGCTGGGGGCCGAAGGCACGCCATTCGATGATGTCGGGGTCGAGCAGATTCCAGTCGCTGACCGGCCGGACCCGGGTGCCGACATTGGGCCGGGCGCTGACCAGCCCCTTGGCCTCCAGGACGCGCAGCGATTCGCGGACGACGGTCCGCGAGACCTCGAAGCGCTGCCCGATCTCCTCCGGAACGAGCGGACGGTCGGCCCCCAGATCGCCGGAGACGATCATCTGACCGAGCTGCTGAACGAGTTGGCCGTGCAGTCCACGGCCCCGGCTGCCTGCCGCACGGCGCCCGGCCCGGCCCAGCTCGGTCTCCGGGCCGTCCCACGAGGGAGGCGTCACGCGCTCGGCGGCGTGCGGCTCCGCGTAGGAGTATCGGTCGAGTTCGCCCGGACCGGCGAGGCCGGAGTCGGCGGGGCGGGCGGTCATCATGGTCTGCGCAAGGGTGCTCACGCATCCTTTGTCGGCGCGGCTTTCGCGAGCCTTGAGGTCTTTGGTGAAAAGCACACGAAAGGGTGATCGGCGCTTCCCCCACAATTGACGACTTATCGGATAGAAGTGGGCATTTCTTCGAGTGTCGTCGATCCGATCAGCGGATCATCGTGGAAGCTCCGTGCCGCCGCGGCGCCTGCCGTCACCACCGCACCCGGCGGCGCAGTCCGATTGCGGCGTAGGCGCAGACGAGCGCGGCCAGCGACAGCATGAGGGCGACACCGACCGGCCGGGCCAGCAGCCGGGCCCCCGCCGTCAGCCAGACATCCGCCTGGTGCGGCAGCTGCACCCAGGTCAGCTCGCGGAGCCGGTCCGGCAGTCCGGCGGCGGAGCGCACCGAGGGAGCGGCCAGCGCCTTCTGGACGAGGGGGGTGACCAGGACCGGGACGGCCAGTACGGCGGCGGCTCCGGCGGCCGTCGACCGGAAGGTCCCGGCGGCGAGGAGCCCCGCCCAGGCACAGCCCACCGCGAGCCCGGCCCAGCCCGCGGCGAGTGCGGGCCAGTTGCCCGGCAGGGCGGTCGCTTCGGCCCCGTACACCAGCCGGAGGGACTGGTGTACGCCGGCGGCGGCCAGCAGGGCGAGCACCGACGCGTAGGCGGCGGCCACCCCGAGCTTGGCAAGGAGCAGTCCGACGCGGCGCGGCACGGTGCCGCGTGCGGCCGCCAGCGCCGGGTAGCGGTACTCGTCGCCGAAGGAGAGAGCACCGACCAGCCCGGCCGCGAAGGCGGCGGGGGGCAGCGGCAGAAAGTCCGGCCAGGCGGCTACGGCCGCCTGGACCGGGGTGTCCCGGGAGCGGGCGAGCAGCAGCCCGAGTGCCACCGAGACCAGGACCGCGGCGGCGGCGATCCACCATGCGGTGCGGACGCCCAGGAGGCGGTGGAGTTCGTACCGCAGGGGGCGGGCCGGGCCGGTCACGGGCCGCGGCGGGGGCAGGGCGCCGGGGAGCCCCTCGGTTGTGCCCCGGCGGAACCGGGGCACACGGGCGAGGACTCGGCCGACGCCCCGGCCGGGCGGCGGGGGCACGGCCGCGGGAGCCGCCCCGGGCGGCGGCGCGGCGGGGGCAACGTCGCCGGTCTCGTCGGCCAGCCGGTGGACGAGCACTCCGTGCCGGAAGGCGGCCTCGCCGACCTCGGCACAGGTGCTGCCGTAGACGGAGAGGAGTCCGCCGCGCTCGGTCACCACTTCGACGGAGCGCCGGGCGGCGCGGGCCTCGCGGTGGACGACATCGGCGAGCCGCGCGGCGTGCGGGGTGCGGACGGATACGCGCGGGCGCAGCCGGGTCCGGGCGAACTCGGCGCCGTCCTGATCGGCGACGAGGCGCCCCGCATCCAGGGTGATCACCCGGTCCCCGATCCGGGCGGCCTCCCTGGGGTCGGCGACGGTGCACAGCACCGCCCCGCCCCGGTCGGCGTGGCCGCGCAGCGCTCCGTACAGCCAGGCCCGGTCACGGGGCGAGAGGCCCTTCGCGGGCTCGTCGAGCAGGAGCGTGGCGGGGTCGCCGAGGAGCGCGGAAGCGAGTCCGAGCCGCCGGTCCATGGCAAGCGGGAGACCGCCGAGATGCTCGTCGGCGACCCCGGCGAGGTCAAGGGACTCCAGGAGTTCCCCGGCACGGGCCATCGGCACCCCCGCGGCCGCGCAGAGCATGCGCAGCTGCCCCCGGACGGTCCGGGCGGGGTGCCCCGGTACGTCGCCGAGCAGGGCGCCGACCTCGCGCGCGGGGTGGGCGACATCGGCGAGCCGGTTTCCCCGGTAGTACGTGATGCCCTGGCCGGGTTCGAGCTCCAGCATCAGGCGGAGCGCGGTCGTCTTGCCCGCCCCGGCGGCCCCCAGCAGGACGGTGACGAGCCCGGGAGCGGCTTCGAGGGTGAGATCGTCGACGGCAGGCGGGAGTTCCCGCCGGGGGGCGCTGGTCAGTCCGACGGCCTGGAGCATCGCGTCTCCCACGGAGGGGCGGCCGGAGCCGCCCGGCGGCATGCGGGCACCGAGCACGATAACCCGGCATTTCAGACTTTTTGCGCATTGCCCTCGGCCTGGGTGTCCGGCGCCGCACTCCGCCGCACCGGCCGGGGACCCGGGCGGCGGTCGCCCGCGTCCGTCCGCCCTCGGGCCGGGGACCGGCAGACGGGTGATCGTGGGGTCTTCCGGTCCGGCCGGTCAGACCTCGGGGCGCAGCATCGGCGGGTTGAGCAGGGTCGCCCCGCCCGCCCGGAACAGCTGGGCCGGCCGGCCGCCCTGCCGCGTGGTCGTACCGCCCGCCGGCACCAGGAATCCCGGAGTCCCGGTCACCTTCCGGTGGAAGTTCCTGGGGTCGAGCGCCACCCCCCACACCGCCTCGTACACCCGCCGCAGCTCGCCCACGGTGAACTCCGCCGGGCAGAAGGCCGTGGCCAGCGACGAGTATTCGATCTTGGAGCGCGCCCGTTCCACTCCGTCCGCAAGGATCCGCGCATGGTCGAAGGCGAGCGGCGCGGCGTGCTCGGCGGCCTCCCCGGCGGGTGCCGCGTCCTGGCCGAGCAGATCCTCCACGGGCGCCCAGCGGGCGCCATGGGCGTCCCCGCCGGCCCGGGGCGCGGGCAGATCGGGCGCCAGCACCAGATGGGCGACGCTGACCACCCGCATCCGGGGATCCCGACCGGGGTCGCCGTAGGTGGCAAGCTGCTCCAGATGGGCACCGCCGCCCGGGCCGGGCGCCGCCGGGTCATGGGCGCTGAGCCCGGTCTCCTCGGACAGCTCCCGCGCGGCGGCACCCGTCAGATCCTCGTCCTCCCGGACGAACCCGCCCGGCAGCGCCCAGCGGCCCTGGAACGGCGCCTCCCCCCGGCGTACCACCAAGGCGCAGAGCGCGTGGCGGCGCACCGTGAGCACGACCAGATCGACGGTGACGGCAAAGGGGGGAAAGGCCGACGGGTCGTAGGGAGGCATGACCGTGATCATAGTCGTCTGCCTGACGATAAACACTCCTTTCGTCTTCTCCGCCCGCTTCTTTGCCCGCCCCTTCCCCTCGGCTCCCGTCCGTCACACGCAACCCGTCGGCCTCGCTCATCGCGCCGGGCACGGGCCGGCCTGGCTCCCGGCGCGGTCACCCGTCACCCGGCCCGCCCTCCGGGCGGCCGCCGCTCCGGCGCACCCCTCCCCCGGCCTGCTTCCGCGAACCGGCCGTCCGCCCCTGCTTTCCCGGGCGCACCGCCGCCCCCGGTCCGGCGGGGCGGCCCGCGGCCGGCCGCACCGACCTCGCCCGGGGCCGCGCCGGAACGCCCGTGCTCCGGGCGCCGTCCGGCCTGTCGGCGGGCACCCCGCCACCGGCCTTCTCCGGGCCGGCCGGTTCCGCTGCGCCCTGCCGCAGCCACTGGCGGATGACCTCCGGCTCCACGCCCTCGTTGCACGCCTGGTGCAGCAGAAGCGCGAAGACGTATTCGGCGTCACTGTGCAGGGCCGCGGCCAGGGCGATCCGCGCGGCCGGTTCGTCGCCGGTCGACCAGGCGACCCAGCCCGCAAGTGTCAGGGGTGCGGCGGCGTGCTCGGTGTAGGGCTGGACACAGCGCCTGGCCAGGGCCCGCCACAGCCGCAGCGCGGGCTCCGCTTCCGCCCCCTCCATCCAGGCGGCCGCCCGGTCCCGGGTCTCCCGGTCCTGGAGGCCGAGGATCACGAACGCCGCCTCGTCGTCGCTGATGAGTCCGTCGTCGGCGGCATCGGCGAGCGGCGGGCTCACGATCGGCTCCGCCCCGGACAGCCGCTCCATCAGCATCCGGGCCAGGGCGATCGTGTCGTCACCGATACTGCGGCGCTCCCGCCCGTCCAGGAGCATGCCGTGGACCAGGTCCGCGCCCGCGCCGTCGAGGGCGCGCCGCTGTCCCTCGGCGGACCGGTCCGGGAGCGGCCGGAGCCGCGCCTCCAGCTGTTGCTGGGATCCCCGGAGCCCGATGCCCGCGTAGGTCGCGGCCGCCGCCAGGACGGAAGTGCCGGGAGCGACAAGGGTCGTCCCTTCGGCGGGACAGCACCGCTCGTCCGGACAGCAGTACGACCAGAACCTCCCGCCGGAAATGCACAGCGCCTCGAACACCGGGACGTCGCGGGCGCCGCAGGCGGTGCGCAACCGCTGCGCGAACGGGCGCAGCCACTCCATCACCTCGCGGCCGGTCTGGCCCCCGGCCGGTTCCCGGCAGAGGAAGAGCACGATGCCGTCGGGCCGTCCTTCCCGGCGCACGCTGGTCTCGATCAGACACTCCGCGAGCTGCCGTGCGGTCGGTTCCCACTCGGCGGGAGAGCCGGGGATGCCCAGCTTCACCCGGCCGCCGAACCGGCCGCGCTCACCGTGCAGGGCCACCAGGACGACGGAGTCGGAAGGGGTGTAGCCCAGCAGATAGGGCAGGCAGTCGGCGAGTTCGGCGGGGCCGCGCAGGGTGATCTGCTCGTCGGCTCCGCCGGGACCGTCGCGCCGCTCGCCGCGGGACCGGGCAGCGCCGCCCGCCGCCCTCGCCGCTTCGATACCGTGCGGGCCGGACGAACCGCGCGAGCCGCCCGGGCCCGATGCCCCATGTGCGCCCCGCGAGCCGTTCTGAGAATTCTGGTGAGGATCTCCGTGCTGGTTCATGGCACGACCGTGGCAGGAGACCCACGATTCCCGCGACCCCTGTGGATAACGTTATCCACAGGCTTGCGGCCGGGTTCGCGTCCTGTCGGTGCCATCGGGTTCCATGGGGCCATGACCCATGCAGACCTCGCGGACCTCAGGGCCTCGGCCGATGCCGTGCTCGCCCGTCTCGTCTCCGACCCCACCGGCGCGGCCAGACTCCGCGAGGACCAGTGGCTGGCGATCGAGGCGCTGGTCGCGCACCGGCGCCGGGCCCTGGTGGTCCAGCGCACCGGGTGGGGCAAATCCGCGGTCTACTTCGTCGCGACGTCCCTGCTGCGGCAGCGGGGCGCGGGTCCGACCGTGATCGTCTCCCCCCTGCTCGCACTCATGCGCAACCAGGTGGACGCCGCCGCCCGGGCCGGGATCCGCGCCCGTACGATCAACTCCTCCAACCAGGAGGAGTGGGACGAGGTCAAGGCCGAGATCGCCGCGGGCGGCGTGGACGTGCTCTTGGTCAGCCCCGAGCGGCTGAACAATCCCGACTTCCGCGACCAGGTGCTGCCCGAGCTGTCCGCCGCGACCGGACTGCTGGTGGTCGACGAGGCCCACTGCATCTCCGACTGGGGCCATGACTTCCGCCCCGACTACCGCAGGCTGCGCACCATGCTCGCGGAGCTGCCGGCCGATGTCCCCGTCCTCGCGACGACGGCGACGGCCAACGCCCGGGTCACGGCCGATGTCGCCGAACAGCTGGGCACCGGCGCCGGCACGGACGCCCTCGTCCTGCGCGGACCGCTCGACCGGGAGAGCCTGAGCCTGGGGGTGCTGCGGCTCCCCGATGCCGCGACCAGGCTCGCCTGGCTCGCCGACCATCTCGGCGAACTGCCCGGCTCCGGCATCGTCTACACCCTCACCGTGGCCGCGGCCGAGGAGGTCACCGCTTATCTCCGCCAGTGCGGCCACACCGTCGCCTCCTACACCGGCCGCACGGAGAACGCCGACCGGCAGCAGGCCGAGGAGGATCTGCTCGCCAACCGCGTCAAGGCGCTCGTCGCGACCTCGGCCCTCGGCATGGGCTTCGACAAACCGGACCTCGGCTTCGTGGTCCACCTCGGCTCGCCGTCCTCGCCCATCGCCTACTACCAGCAGGTGGGCCGGGCCGGCCGAGGCGTGGCGCACGCGGAGGTGCTCCTGCTGCCCGGCCGTGAGGACGAGGCGATCTGGCAGTACTTCGCCTCGGTCGGTTTCCCGTCCGAGGACCTCGTGCGCCGCACGCTCGACGTTCTGGCCCGGTCCGACCGGCCCCTGTCCCTGCCCGCGCTGGAGCCCCTGGTCGACCTGCGGCGCACCCGGCTGGAGACCATGCTGAAGGTGCTCGACGTCGACGGTGCCGTGCACCGGGCCAAAGGTGGCTGGACCGCCACCGGACGCCCCTGGGCGTACGACGCCGAGCGGTATGCCCGGGTTGCCCGCCAGCGCGAGGCGGAACAGCAGGCCATGCGGGAGTACGCGCTGTCGGCGGACTGCCGGATGGAGTTCCTCCGCCGCCAGCTGGACGACCCGGAGGCGACGCCCTGCGGCCGATGCGACAACTGCGCGGGCAGCCGGTTCAGCGACAAGGTCTCCGACTCCGCGCTGGACGCTGCGCGCGGCGAGCTGGGCCGGCCCGGGGTCGAGGTGGAGCCCCGCCGGATGTGGCCCACCGGGCTCGCGGCCGTCGGTGTCCCGCTCAAGGGCCGCATCCCCGAAGGCGAACAGACCTTCCCCGGCCGAGCGCTCGGCCGCCTCTCCGACATCGGCTGGGGCAATCGCCTCCGCCCGATGCTGGCGCCGCAGGCACCGGACGCCCCCGTGCCCGACGATGTCGCGGACGCGGTGGTGACCGTCCTCGCCGACTGGGCGAAGGGCCCCGGCGGCTGGGCCTCGGGGAGGCCCGACGCCCCGCCCCGCCCGGTCGGCGTGGTCACCGTCGCCTCGCACGGCAGGCCGGAGCTGATCGGGTCGCTCGGCACCAGAATCGCCGGCATCGGCCGGATGCCGCTTCTGGGCTCCGTCGAGTACGCCCCGGACGGTGCCTCGGCCGGGCCCTCCCGGTCCAACAGCGCTCAGCGCGTGCGGGCCCTGCACGAGGCGTTCACCGTTCCGGACTCCCTTGCCTCCGCCCTGGTGGCCGCCGACGGCCCGGTGCTGCTGGTCGACGACCTTTCGGACACCGGCTGGACCCTGGCGGTCGCGGCCCGCCTGCTGCGGAAAGCCGGGGCGAAGGGGGTGTTTCCGCTGGTCCTCGCGGTTCAAGGCTGACGTGGTTGGGCACGATAGGGGGCAGCGGGAAGTCTGAGTGCAGGGATATCCACGGCATACCCGCCCATTCCTGCCAGCGCCTTCGAATTGCTCGTTGCCGCATCCGGACGAGCCAGGAAGAATTGAAATGCTCCCCGCGCGGCCCCTTGGTGGTCTGAAGGGCTGTGCCGCGGTGCGCCCTCACCCGACTCTGCCCGCACTGTGGGCGCGTATGCGAAGGGAGGATCGTGACCTTCGGATTCGCTTCGTCCGCAGCCACTTCGACGAGCGGCTCCGCCAGCCGTCTCGCCCGGATGCTCCAGCCCTCCGAGTGGACGGCGGCAGGAATCCCGCTGCTGCGCAACCCCCGTGAAGTGGTCAGTGGACTGCACACCCGCCACCGGCCGACCCCGTCGACCGCCGTCGTCGCCGTACTCGACCCCGAGGAACGTCTGGCCGCGAGCGCCTCGTTCGCCCGGCGCTCGGCACCCGTCGACGGCTGGGAGTTCCGCAACGTCCTGCTGGCCCATCTCCGCCGGGTGATCCCGCACGACCTCCGCCGCCGGGCTCCGGTGCGTACCGCGGTCCTGCTCTACTGCCGCGACGGCGACGAGCGGTGGACCGAGGAGGACGGCGCGTGGATGTGGGGACTGCGTGACGCCTGCACCCTGCACGGCCTGCGGTGCGGGGCTTACATCACCCTGACCCGGGGCGGCTGGCAGGTGTTCGGTGAGGGCCGGGGCGGCCGTCGGCCGAACTCCACGTCCGTACCGGGCGATCTCGCCGACACGCTGATGTCCGAACCGCACGAACTGCGTACGGCCGGCGGCTCCTCGGAGGCCCTGCGGCGCACCGCGGCCCGCTGAGGACCGGCACACCGCCCGGTTCCGGCCCGCCGGAAGCGTGAACCGGCCCCGGCAGCGAACCGGACGTCAGCGGGCCGTCCCCGGCGAACCCTTGCCTTCCGGACGGCCGCCGGCAGCGAAAGCTCCGGCGACCGTCCGCCGGGCAGGTCCCTGGGGGTGCCCGTTCCGGTCGGCCGGAACGGGCACGGGGCATCTCCGAGGCCCGCCACCTGCGGTGGCGGGCCGGAGCGTGCGACGGTCAGGCCGACGCGCCGAGCGCGGTGTTGATCCGCTGGGGATCGCCGCACACGATCAGCAGGGCCGCCGCTTTCTGCATCGCCTCGGGCAGGGCGCGCGCGGCATCCTCGTCGGTGCCGCCGTTGAGCGCGACCACGACCACCGGACGGGACACGGTCCGGTCCATGGCATCGGTGGCGGCGTAGAAGACGTCGTCTCCCGCACTCTGCTGGGCCCAGTAGGCGGTCTCGCCGAAGGTCAGCTCATGGGCCGCCCAGGGGTGAGCGTCACCCGTGGTGAGCACCAGGACGTCTCCGGGCGCCCGCCCGGAGTCGAGCAGCAGATCGACCGCTTCGTCGGCCGCGTCAAGCGCACCGTCGGCAGGAGCGGGGATCAGCTGAATCTGCGGCTGGGAACGATTCTCCTGCCGAGCGGAAGGCTCCGCGGCGGGAGCGTTCGTACGGGCCGGAGGCGCCGGCCTCACCGGACCGGGGCTGCCCGGGCGGGGCGATGCCGTGGAACGCGGACCGGGTACGGGACGAGGGGTCGGCGCGGTGCGGCCGGCGGCCGGAGTTGCGCGGGGACCCTGGGCACTCTCGTGAATCTGAGGCTCCTCGGGAGGGAGAGGCATAAGTGGATGTCTATCAAATGCCGGTTCGACCGGCATCAGCGGGTGGGCACGTACGTGCGATTCCCCGGTAGCGGGTTCAGTTCAGAAATCGAAGCCGAGCTGGCCCCCGCTCTCCGGTGTCGTCGGCTCCGGCGCGACCCGGACCTTCTTCAGATGCCGCCACCTGGGCAGCGCGTCGAGATAGGCCCAGGAGAGCCGGTGGTAAGGGGTGGGGCCCAGTTCCGCCAGGGCGGCCTTGTGCGCCGGTGAGGGGTATCCGGCGTTGGCGCCGAACGCGAAGTCGGCGTACTCGCCCGGAAGTTCCGCCATACGCGCGTCCCGGTACACCTTGGCGATGACCGAGGCCGCCGCCACGGCGATGCACGACTGATCCCCCTTGATCACGGTGCGCACCTGCCAGGGGGCACCGAGATAGTCGTGCTTGCCGTCGAGGATCACGGCGTCCGGGCGCTCCGGCAATGCCTCCAGCGCACGGCACGCGGCCAGTCTGAGCGCGGCGGTCATCCCCAGTTCGTCGATCTCCTCGGGCGAGGCATGGCCGAGCGCATGGGCGGTCACCCAGGTCTCCAGCTCTACGGCGAGCTCCTCGCGGCGCTTCGGCGAGAGGAGCTTGGAGTCGGTGAGCCCGGCGGGCGGGCGGCGCAGTCCGGTGACCGCGGCGCACACGGTGACGGGACCGGCCCACGCCCCGCGCCCGACCTCGTCGACTCCGGCGACGATCTTGGCCCCGGTGGTGGCCCGGATGGAGCGCTCGACTCTGTGTGTGGGTGGTTCGTACGGCATGGCGCCAGCAAGGGTACGCCGCCCGCCCCCACCGGCGACAACCGGATTCCGATCACGGTTCCGCACCACCTGTCGCGCAGCCCTCACCGGCCCCGTCCCGGGCCGATGCGCACGACCGGAGGAGGGGGATCATCACGCGATCGACCATCTCGGCGATCTCCCCGTCCCCCCATTCGCTCCCGCACACTTTGGAGCGGTACATCATCAGTCCGGGGATCACCTCCAGCACCATGTCGTCCAGCGCGTCGGAACGTACCTCCCCCCGGGCGACTCCCCGGTCCAGCACCGCCCGGATCAGCCGGACGGACGGCTCGACGACCTTGCCCTTGATCACCTCGTTGAACCGTTCCGCGGTGGCCGGATCGCATTCGTGAAGAACCGACCGGAGTGCGACCCCGGGCCGGGAGAAGAAGGCATCACGCATGGCGCGGCACAGATGGAAGAGGTCTTCCCGCACCCCGCCCCGGTCGGGCGCATGGTCGAGCGCCGGCATGCTCTCCCGCAGGGCATCCGCGACCAGGTCCGCTTTGGACGGCCAGCGCCGGTAGACCGCGGCCTTGCCGGTCTGTGCCCCGGCCGCGACCCCCTCCATGGTGAGTCCGTTCCAGCCGACCTTGCCCAACTGGTCGAGGGCCGCGTCGAGGATTGCGCACTCCAGCACTCTGCCCCGCCGCCTCGGCACCACGGAAGGCGCCTCGCCCGCACCCTTCCATCCCGAACTGCCCATCTTTCTGCCTCCGTTGGGGACAAGCATCCTCAGTGAACGCTTGCGTTCACTGACTCGGACTCTCTACGGTCGAACATGACAGTGAACGGGTTCGTTCACTATTACTTCTGTGGGGGATCCACGTGACAACCTCTCAGCTCCCGGTGCCCGTACGGACGGGCACGGCCCGCCGACCGGGACGGCCGGGCGCCGCACTCGCCGTGATTGCAGCCTTGCAGCTCATGGTGGTTCTGGATACGACCATTGTGAACATCGCGTTGCCTCACATCCAAGGCACGCTGGACTTCACCACCACCCAGCTGTCCTGGGTGGTCAACGCCTACACACTCACCTTCGGCGGACTACTGCTGCTCGGCGGCCGCATCGGCGACATCCTCGGCCGCCGCCGGGTCTTCGTCTCCGGTGTTCTGCTGTTCACCTTCGCCAGCCTGCTCTGCGGCATCGCCCAGGAGCCCTGGCAGATACTCGCCGCCCGGGCCCTCCAGGGCGTCGGCGGTGCCATCGCCTCGCCCACCGCTCTCGCCCTGATCACCTCCACCTTCGCCGAGGGCCCGGAGCGCAACCGCGCTTTCGGGATCTTCGCCGCGGTCTCCGCCAGCGGCGGAGCCATCGGCCTGCTGGCAGGCGGCATGCTCGTCGAATGGCTCGACTGGCGCTGGGTGTTCTATGTGAACCTGCCGATCGGGGTGCTCATCGCCGTCCTGGCCCCGGTCTTCATCAACGAGTCCGAGCGCAGCTCCGGACGCTTCGACCTCACCGGCGCCCTGACCTCCACCGTCGGTATGGCATCCCTGGTCTACGGCTTCATCCGGGCCTCCGAGGAGGGCTGGTCCGACAGCCTCACCCTGCTCGCCTTCGCCGCCTCCGTCGTTCTGCTCAGTGCGTTCGTGCTGGTGGAACGGCGGGCCAGGGAGCCCATCACCCCGCTGCGGATGTTCGCCGACCGCAACCGCTCGGGGACGTACGTGATCATGATGAGCCTCTCCGCCGGCATGTTCGGCATGTTCTTCTTCATCGTGCTCTTCGTCCAGAACGTGCTCGGCTACAGCCCCATCGGAGCCGGGCTCGCCTTCCTCCCGATCACCGTGATGATCGTGGTCGCGGCCGGTCTCTCGTCCCGGCTGCTGCCGACCCTGGGCCCCAAACCCTTCCTGGTGGCCGGGGCGCTGATCACCGGAGTCGGCATCACCTGGCTGACCACGATCGGCCCGGACAGCTCCTATCCGGGCGGAGTGCTGGGGCCGATGCTGCTCTTCGGCTTCGGTATGGGCCTGGTCTTCGTGACCGCGACCCTGACCGCGGTCTCGGGCGTGGCGGCGAGCGAGTCGGGCGCGGCGTCCAGCCTGCTCAACGCCACCCAGATGGTCGGCGGATCCCTGGGCCTGTCGATCCTGATGACCGTCTTCAGCAGCGCGGGCAAGGACGAGGCACAACGGCAGATGCCGTCGTTCCTCGCGGACTCCACCCCGGCCCAGAAGGCGGTCCTGGAGAAGACCGGGGAGCTGCCCCCGCCCTGGGGTCACCAGGTCCTGGCCGAGGGCATCGCCACCGCCTTCTGGGCCGGTGTCGGTCTCGTCGCCCTTGCCCTGCTGACGGCGATCTTCGTCATCCGGGTCCGCAAGAGCGACCTCCGGGCTCTCGGCGGGACGTCCGGCCCCGGCGCCCACATGGGATAGGCCGGAGCCCCACGGCACGGCCCGCCGCACGGGCGGCGGAGCCCTCCGCCGGTCCGCGGGGGCACCCTGTGGAGCCACGGCACCGCCGACGCCCCGGCACCCGCCCGAACGCCGATACGGGCGGGTGCTCAGGCCGTGGGCACCCAGCCCGGCAGCGCCTCCGTCCGCGCCAGCCACTCCCCGGGCGGACGCCCCGCCCCACCGGCCGCGACCACGCCGCAGGCGATCGCGCAGGTCGTGTCGACATCCCCGCCCACCTGGGCGGTCGTCCAGAACACCTGCTCGAAGTCGCCCAGCGACCGGGCCGCCGACCACAGGGCAAAGGGGACGGTGTCGTGCGCGCTGGTCCGCCGTCCGCAGCCGAGCACCGCGGCGACGGTCGCCGCGTCGTCGTAGTCGAGCATGTCCCGCGCACGGCGCAGCCCCTGCCCCACCGCGCTGCGCGGCACCAGGGCGATGACGCCGTCCAGCAGTTCGCCGGGCCGTGGGGTACCCGCCGGGGCGGCCGCCAGTGCCGCGGCCGCCGCCACGGCCATCGCCCCGGCGACTGCCTCGCGGTGCTGATGAGTGGTGTAGGAGGAGATTTCGGCCTGGTGCGTCGCCTGCTCGGGATCGTCCGCGTACCACGCCCCGAGGGGCGCGATCCGCATCGCGGAACCATTTCCCCATGAACCCTGGCCGTTGAAAAGGGCCGTGGCGAGTTCTCGCCAGTCGCCCCCTTCACGCACCAGCCGGAGCATACGGTTGACGGCGGGGCCGTATCCGCGGTCGAAGTCGTGGCGCTCGGCGAAGGAACGGGCCAGGGCGTCCTGGTCCACCCGGCCGTGCCCGGCGAGCACGGCCACCACCGAACAGGCCATCTCGGTGTCGTCGGTCCACTGCCAGGGGCCGGGCGGCAGAGCACTCCGCTTCAGAAATGGGGAGTTTGCCGGTACGAAGAACTGGGAGCCCAGAGCGTCTCCCACGGACAGTCCGCGCAGGCTGTCCAGGGCGCGTTCGAGGCGCCCGTCGCGAGGTGAGTCAGCGGTCATCTTCCCGCCACTCTAACCGGTGACGCCGTACGGCTCAGGGGTACGCCACCGCTCGAACGGCCGGTCGAGCGTATAACGGCCGTTCTCGCCGAGCCGGAGGATCCGGGTCTCCCCGTTGCCCGGATTGGAGAGCGACTCGAAGTCCGCCACGGTCCAGTGGAACCAGCGCATGCAGAAGAGACGCATGGTCAGCCCGTGGGTCACCAGCAGAACGTTCGGCGGGTGGTCGGGCGCCTCGAAGCTCCGGTGCAGTGATTCGAGGAAAGCGCCCACCCGGTCGTAGACGTCCGCCCCGGATTCCCCCTGGGCGAACCGGTAGAAGAAGTGCCCGTAGGCGTCCCGGTAGGCCTTCTGGAGACGTACGTCGTCCCGGTCCTGCCAGTTGCCCCAGTCCTGCTCCCTCAGCCGCGGCTCCTCCCGCACCCTGACCCGGCCGGGGTCCAGACCGAAGGCGCGGAAGGTCTCGTGGGTGCGCCGGTACGGCGATACGTAGACGCTGACCCGCTCCCGGCCGAACAGCTCACGCAGCCCGGCGCCGGTGGCCTCGGCCTGGGCCTGCCCGGTGGCGGTGAGCCTCAGCGCATGGTCGGGCTCGCGTTCGTACACGGTGTCGTCGGCGTTTCCCTCGGACTCGCCGTGCCGTACGAGAACGATGCGTCGCGGTCGTGCCATGGAACGACCCTAGATCGGACCGGGGGCGCCCGGTGGACCGGGACGGCCCATCCGGCGTACGCCCCCCGGGGCGCGCCGGCCGTCACCGCGCCGGGCGGGCGGCTCCGGTCAGACCGTCCACGACGGTTCGAGCTGTACGACGTCCCCGCTCAGCGCCGCGACGTCCGCCTCGGTCTGGGCCCGCAGCAGCAGCCGCTCCACCCGTTCCTTGCGGTACTTGCCGTGCTCGGCCTCCGACTGCCACATCGACATCACGAGGAACTCGTTCCCCGGGGCCTCGCCGAACAGTCCGCGGACCATCCCGGGCGATCCGGCCATCGCAGGATTCCAGACCTTCTCCTGCATCAGCGCGTAGTGCTCGGCCCGCTCCCCCCGCACCCGGCAGTGAGCGACCCGTACCACGTCGGCACCGGTGAAGCGCGGCTCGAAGCCCAACTTCACGTCGAAGCGGTGGTCGAACAGCCTGACCTGGGCATCGCGGTACGTTCCCGTCTGCCCCGAGGCCAGCCGGTCGTGGGAACGGGCCATGAACGAGTCGTAGAAGGCCCGGCTCTCCCAGAAGGCGAAGACATGGGCGATATGCGGCCGCTCCCTGCTCCAGCCCCCGCCCTGGCCCCGGAATCCCGGTTCACCCAGCAGCCCCGCCCATTTCCGCTGTCCCCGCTCGAAGCCTCGACGGTCGACCACGGCGCAGCGAATCCACTTGACCAGCACCGCGCCATCGTACGGCCAGGGACCTGGCGTACACCCGCCATTCCCTCGCCCGGCGGCCCCACGAGCGGATACGGTCAAGGGACGGAGAGTAACCGGCAGTTCTGGGAGAGGGATACGTGGTGAGCAGCCCGAACAAAGGCGTCCGCACGGTCGAGGTGGCCCTGCGCTGGGATCCGAGCCCCCTGGGCCGGTCGCCCCACGATCTGGACATCGTCGCCGCGACCTATCGCAGGGACGCGCCGTCCGCGGCCCCGGCGTACGTGGTGCACTTCGACAGCCGCTCGCCGGACGGCACCATCAGCCTGACCCGGGACAGCCGCACCGGCCAGGGATTCGGCGCGGACGAGGTGATGAAGCTGGAGCTGGAGCGGCTCGCCGCCGATTACGGACGGGTCGTCGTGGGAGTGGTGATCCAGCAGGCGCACGGCCGCGTCGCCTTCGGGGACGTGGCGAACGCGCAGGTGAAAGTGGCCGAGGGCTACACCGAGCTGGCCGGAGACGACTTCTCTTCGGTTCCGGGGGCGACGGCGGCGGTCATAGCCGAATTCGTCCGCGATGAGACGGGGAGCTGGGTCTTCCGGGACGGAGTGCGCGGCTTCGACACCGACCCTCAGGGCTTCGTCGGCCTGATGGGCAGCGACTGAGCGGCCGGGTCGGCTCCGCCTCCCGCCGGAAGCCCGGCGGCCGGCCCCGCCACCGCTTCCGGCGGCACGGCGAAGGGGACCGGCCGGCGGCCGGTCCCCTTCCTCTGCCGGTCGGTCACCGGCTGTCCGTACGGGATCACGCCGGGCGAACGGCCCGGCGTGATCCCGGCCGGTGTCAGCTGCAGCCGCTCGTGGATCCGCAGCCCTCGCAGATGTAGCAGGATCCGGCCCGCTGCATCTTGGTGCCGCAGGAGAAGCAGAGCGGGGCGTCGGCGCTGATGCCCAGCTGCATCTCGACCAGCTCGGCCGAGGTGTGCGGGGCCTGCCTCGGCGCGGGCTCCGCGGCCTTCGGGGCCGGGACCGGCACCGGGGCGAGGTCCTGGCGGCGCGGCGCGGACTGGGCGAGCCCCTCCACGTCGACCTCGTCGTCCTCGATGGACGGCTCGTAGGAGCCCGTCTCCAGGTGGCGCTGGCGCTCCTCCGCGGAGTGGATCCCGAGGGCCGACCGGGTCTCGAACGGCAGGAAGTCGAGCGCGAGGCGGCGGAAGATGTAGTCGACGATCGACTGAGCCATCCGCACGTCCGGGTCGTCCGTCATACCGGCCGGCTCGAAGCGCATGTTGGTGAACTTCGAGACGTACGTCTCCAGCGGCACGCCGTACTGGAGGCCCACCGAGACCGCGATGGAGAAGGCGTCCATCATGCCCGCGAGGGTGGACCCCTGCTTGGACATCTTCAGGAAGACCTCGCCGAGACCGTCGTCCGGGTAGGAGTTGGCGGTCATGTACCCCTCGGCGCCGCCGACGGTGAAGGAGGTGGTGATCCCGGGACGGCCCTTCGGCAGCCGCTTGCGCACCGGGCGGTACTCGACGACCTTCTCGACCGCGGACCGGATGGTCTCCTCGGCCTTCTCGGTGATCTCCGCCTTCGCCTTCTCCTTGGTCTTGGCGGAGAGGGGCTGGCCCACCTTGCAGTTGTCACGGTAGATCGCGAGCGCCTTGACGCCCATCTTCCACGCCTCGAAGTAGATCTCCTCGACCTCTTCGACGGTCGCCGACTCCGGCATGTTGACCGTCTTGGAGAGGGCACCGGAGATCCAGGGCTGGATCGCGGCCATCATCCGGACATGGCCCATCGCGGAGATGGAGCGCTCGCCCATCGCACAGTCGAAGACCTCGTAGTGCTCGGTCTTCAGGCCGGGGGCGTCCACCACGTTGCCGTTCTCGGCGATGTGGGCGACGATCGCCTCGACCTGCTCGGCGTGGTAGCCGAGGCGGCGCAGCGCCTGCGGCACGGTGCCGTTGACGATCTGCATCGAGCCGCCGCCGACCAGCTTCTTGAACTTCACCAGGGCGAGGTCGGGCTCCAGGCCGGTGGTGTCGCAGGACATGGCCAGACCGATGGTGCCGGTCGGGGCGATGACCGACGCCTGGGCGTTACGGAAACCGTTCTTCTCGCCCAGGCGGACCACGTCCTGCCAGGCCTCGGTCGCGGCGGCCCAGATCGGGGTGTCCAGGTCGTCCGTCCGGACGGCCGCGGCGTTGGCGTCGGCGTGCTGCTTCATGACGCGCTTGTGCGGCTCGGCATTGCGGGCGTAGCCGTCGTAGGGGCCGACCACGGCGGCCAGCTCGGCGGAGCGGCGGTAGGAGGTACCCGTCATCAGCGAGGTGATGGCGCCGGCCAGGGCCCGGCCGCCGTCGCTGTCGTAGGCATGGCCCGTGGCCATCAGCAGGGCGCCGAGGTTGGCGTAGCCGATGCCGAGCTGACGGAACGCGCGGGTGTTCTCGCCGATCTTCTGCGTCGGGAAGTCGGCGAAGCAGATGGAGATGTCCATCGCCGTGATGACCAGCTCGACGATCTTGGCGAAGCGCTCGACGTCGAAGGACTGGTGGCCCTCGCCGTCGTCCTTGAGGAACTTCATCAGGTTCAGCGAGGCGAGGTTGCAGGACGTGTTGTCCAGGTGCATGTACTCGCTGCACGGGTTCGAGCCGTTGATCCGGCCGGACTCGGGGCAGGTGTGCCAGCGGTTGATGGTGTCGTCGTACTGGATGCCGGGGTCGGCACAGGCCCAGGCGGCTTCGGCCATCTTGCGGAAGAGGGACTTGGCGTCGACCTCCTCGATGACCTCGCCGGTCATCCGGGCGCGGAGCCCGAAGCGGCCGCCGGACTCCACGGCCTTCATGAACTCGTCGTTGACCCGGACCGAGTTGTTGGCGTTCTGGTACTGGACGGACGTGATGTCGTCCCCGCCCAGGTCCATGTCGAAGCCCGCGTCCCGCAGGGCGCGGATCTTCTCCTCTTCCTTGACCTTGGTCTCGATGAAGCTCTCGATGTCGGGGTGGTCGACATCCAGGATGACCATCTTGGCCGCACGGCGGGTGGCTCCGCCGGACTTGATCGTTCCGGCGGAGGCGTCGGCACCGCGCATGAAGGAGACCGGGCCGGAGGCGTTCCCGCCGGAGGAGAGCAGCTCCTTGGAGGAGCGGATCCGGGAGAGGTTCAGACCGGCGCCCGACCCTCCCTTGAAGATCATTCCCTCTTCCTTGTACCACTCCAGGATCGACTCCATGGAGTCGTCGACGGAGAGGATGAAGCAGGCGGAGACCTGCTGCGGCTGGGGGGTGCCGACGTTGAACCACACCGGGGAGTTGAAGCTGAAGATCTGGTGGAGCAGCGCGTACGCCAGCTCGTGCTCGAAGATCTCCGCGTCGGCGGGCGAGGCGAAGTAGCTGTAGTCCTCGCCGGCCTTCCGGTACGTCTTCACGATCCGGTCGATCAGCTGCTTCAGACCGGTCTCCCGCTGGGGGGTCCCGACAGCGCCGCGGAAGTACTTGCTGGTGACGATGTTGACCGCGTTCACCGACCAGAAGTCGGGGAACTCGACGCCACGCTGCTCGAAGTTGACCGAGCCGTCGCGCCAGTTGGTCATGACGACGTCACGGCGCTCCCAGACCACCTCGTCGTACGGATGCACGCCGGGGGTGGTGTGGACACGCTCGATACGCAGGCCCTTGCTCGCCTTGGCTCCCTTGGCTCGGGACCCTCGCGCCGGACCGCTCGTCGTCTCTGTCATGCCGCCTCCCATTTACGGGCAAAAACGCCCTGAAGTGCCCAGATCTTCCCGTGGCACTGTCTGTCTCGGATACCGTGCGACGCCGAAGCGCCCACGGTCGGTGTTTGTCGCCCGACCGCCGCCGTCACCGGGCCGGGCCTACGCCCGGCCGGGCCCGGCCGCCGGGCGGCCGGTCAGTCGGCGGTCCGGGCAGGGACGGGCACCCCGGGGGTCCCGCCGGTCCCGTCCTCCGCGGCCGGTGGCCGCCGCACCCGGAGCTCCGCGATGGCGGCCTCGAAATCCTCGAGCGAATCGAACGCCCGGTAGACGGATGCAAAGCGCAGGTACGCGACGAGGTCGAGTTCCTGCAGGGGGCCGAGTATGGCCAGACCCACGTCGTGGGTGGTCAGCTCGGCACTTCCGGTGGCGCGCACCGCTTCCTCGACCCGCTGGCCGAGCTGGGCGAGTGCGTCCTCGGTGACCGGTCGTCCCTGGCATGCCTTGCGCACGCCGGAGATGACCTTGGTACGGCTGAAGGGCTCCGTGACTCCGCTGCGCTTGACCACCATCAGCGAGGCGGTCTCCACCGTCGTGAAGCGGCGAGAGCAGTCGGGGCACTGGCGCCGACGCCGGATCGACGTTCCGTCGTCGGTCGTCCGGCTGTCGACGACCCGGCTGTCGGGGTGCCTGCAGAAGGGGCAGTGCATGGTTCCCAAACCCTCCCTCACGGCACGACTGAACAGCCCCGGCAAACCTGGCAGCAGCCGTTCGGAGCAAGCCCAAGCATAGGCGATGGCCCGAGGCTTGGAGCACCGGGGACCACAACTTGTGGGCGGCACCCCCAATCCAACCACTACATATGGGGTTTGCCGGGGATACCCTGCGCTACGCGTGTCGCGCGCCGGGTTTGGTCGCGGACGGCTCACGGCCGGTGACACCGGGGCACCGCCCGCCGGGCGGCCCGTCGCGGCACGACCGGATCGGTGCGGGACCGGTATACGGCACGGCGGGTACGAGCGGGGGCCGCCACGCGGCAGGAGGGACTCCGGGGCCGCGGACACGCGGGGACGGGGGTACGCCGAGGTACGGCGACCGGCCCGCGGGCGCGGGCATCCGCACCGGGCGGAGTCCGACCACGAGACTACGGGACACGCCGGGATCCACCGATTCCGGGTCGGCGGATGCGAGACTGGACCACGAGGGAGCCGGGACCCGGCCACGAGGGCCGGCCGCCGGCAGAAGGCCGTCCGGAGCGCCGGGCGGCGCGGGCCCACGCCGCCGGACGGATCGCGGCTCGTAGCGCCCGGAAACCGGCCTGGAGCCGGAATTGAGGCATACACCCAAACGCATGTCCACGTAAGGCAATCAGCGTTTTTTCACTCGAACGTGTGTTTGGCGCAACCTTTCGAAACCAACTACCGTTGTGCAGCCAGGGAGACCATTCGAGAGGGGCCGACATGACCACCACCGCAGACAGTGCCATCTTCACCGCCCATGACCGCCCCCAGAGCCGATTCGAACCGGTGCACGCCCTGGGCGACGCTTCCACGGCTTCCGAGGGCTCCGAGCCCTCGCGGCCCGCGCGCGCACTGCCCGGTCGGCCTCCAGGAATCAGGGCGGACAGCACCGGGCTCACCGATCGGCAACGGCGGGTCATCGAGGTCATCCGCGACTCCGTGCAGCGGCGCGGCTACCCGCCGTCGATGCGGGAGATCGGCCAGGCGGTGGGGCTCTCCAGCACCTCGTCCGTCGCCCACCAGCTCATGGCGCTGGAGCGCAAGGGCTTCCTCCGCCGGGACCCGCACCGCCCCCGGGCCTACGAGGTCCGCGGCTCGGACCAGCCCAGCACCCAGCCCACGGACACCACCGGCAAGCCCGCCGCCTCGTACGTACCGCTGGTGGGCCGGATCGCGGCCGGCGGCCCGATCCTCGCCGAGGAGTCGGTGGAGGACGTCTTCCCGCTGCCGCGCCAGCTGGTCGGCGACGGCGAGCTCTTCGTGCTGAAGGTCGTCGGCGACTCCATGATCGAAGCCGCGATCTGCGACGGCGACTGGGTGACCGTCCGCCGTCAGCCGGTCGCGGAGAACGGCGACATCGTCGCCGCCATGCTCGACGGCGAGGCCACGGTCAAGCGTTTCAAGCGGGAGAACGGCCATGTCTGGCTGCTCCCCCACAATGCGGCCTACCAGCCCATCCCCGGCGACGAGGCGACCATCCTCGGCAAGGTCGTCGCCGTGCTGCGGCGGGTGTGACCCCCGCCCACCCAGACCGCCCCGGGACCCACTGCGCCGGTCCCGGGGCCCTTGCTCCTCCCGGCTCCTTCCCTGCCGCCCCACCGGGCCCGCCCCTCGGCAGCCCGGTGACCGGGCGGAACCGGCCGGTGGTTATGCCCCGTCGGTACCGGCAGCAGCGTCGATCGACGCCAGCGACCGCCGCACCTGATTACGGTCGGTGGTGTACCAGAAGTCCGGCAGCGAGGCCCGCAGAAAGCTGCCGTACCGCGCATTGGCCAGCCGCGGATCGAGCACCGCGACGACTCCCCGGTCTCCCGTCGCCCGCACCAGGCGTCCCGCTCCCTGGGCCATCAGCAGAGCCGCGTGGGTGGCCGCCACGGCCATAAAGCCATTGCCGCCGTCCTCCTCGACCGCCTTCTGCCGGGCGCTCATCAGCGGGTCGTCGGGCCGTGGGAACGGAATCCGGTCCATGATCACCAATTGGCAGCTCGGTCCGGGGACATCCACGCCCTGCCAGAGCGAGAGCGTGCCGAAAAGGCAGGTCCGGGCGTCGGCCGCGAAGTTTTTGATCAGCTCGCCCAGGGTCTCCTCCCCCTGCAGGAGGATCGGATGGTCGAGCCGGGAGCGCAGCTCCTCGGCGGCGGCCTGAGCGGCCCTCATCGACGAGAAGAGCCCCAGGGTCCGCCCGCCCGCGGCCTCCACCAACTCCGCCAGCTCGTCCATCATGTCCCCGCGCGAACCCTCCCGGCCCGGAGTCGCCAGATGGCGGGCGACATAGAGGATCCCCTGCTTGCGGTAGTCGAACGGCGAGCCGACGTCGAGGCCCTTCCACTGGGGGACGTCGTCCCCCTCGGTGCCTTCGGGAGGCAGCCCCAGCGACGCCCCGACCCCGTTGAAGTCGCCGCCGAGCTGGAGCGTCGCGGAGGTCAGTACCACCGAGCGGTCCGTGAACAGCTTCTCCCGCAGCAGCCCCGAGACCCTCAGCGGAGCCACCCGCAGGGACGCGCCGAAGCGGTCGTGCCGCTCGTACCAGACGACGTCGTACTCGGAGCCCTGGGTGATGCGCTCGGCCACGTCGTGGACGTTCTCCACGGAGGCGAGGGCCTGCTTGCGCACCGCGTCCTCGTCCTGGACGGATTTGTCACGGGTGGCGCCGAGCGCCGAGATCACATTGCGGGCCGCGTCCCTCAGCGCCAGCAGGGCGTAGCCCAGATCCTCCGGGATCTCTTCGAGCCGACCAGGCAGCGCCAGCTCCATGACCCGTTCGAAGGTCTCGGCGGCCGTCTGGAGGGCGTCGGCGGCCTTCTCGTTCACCAGTTTGGCGGCCCGGCGAACGGCACGGTTGACCTGACCGGGAGTGAGCTCGCCGGTGGCGGCACCGGTCACCCGGGAGACCAGCTCATGGGCCTCGTCGATGACGAGCACCTCGTGCGGCGGCAGCACCGGCGCGCCCTCGATGGCATCGATGGCGAGCAGGGCGTGATTGGTGACGACGACCTCCGCGAGCTTGGCGCGCTCCCGGGCCATCTCGGCGAAGCACTCCGCCCCGTACGCACATTTGGCGGCGCCGAGGCACTCACGGGAGGAGACCGAAACCTGGGCCCAGGCGCGGTCGGAGACACCGGGCGTCAGCGCGTCCCGGTCACCGGTCTCGGTCTCGTCGGCCCAGTCCTTCAGCCGCAGCAGGTCCTGACCGAGCTTGCTGGTCGGCGCCGCGGCCTCGAAGGGATCGAACAGCCCGTCCTCCTCGTCCTGCGGCACGCCCTCGTGCAGCCGGTGCAGGCAGAGGTAGTTCGACCTGCCCTTCAGCATGGCGAACTCCGGCCGCCGGCGCAGCAGAGGGTGGAGCGCGTCGACCGTGCGCGGCAGATCGCGTTCGACGAGCTGCCGCTGGAGCGCAAGTGTCGCGGTGGCGATGACGACCCGCTCCCCGTGGGCCAGGGACGGAACCAGATAGCCGAGGGACTTTCCGGTACCGGTGCCCGCCTGGACCAGCAGATGGGTGCCGCCCTCGACGGCCTCGGCTACGGCCTCGGCCATGGCGACCTGACCAGGGCGTTCCACCCCGCCGACGGAGGTCACGGCGGCATGGAGGAGTTCGGGAAGGGATGGCTTCGTCATAGGCCGACCACCCTACGTGCCCCCACTGACAGCGCGTCCCGATCCGGCCGGATCCACTCCCAC
The DNA here is from genome assembly GCF_053981115.1 of Streptomyces sp. NPDC003691. Classification (NCBI taxonomy): domain Bacteria; kingdom Bacillati; phylum Actinomycetota; class Actinomycetes; order Kitasatosporales; family Streptomycetaceae; genus Streptomyces; species Streptomyces sp. NPDC003691. The sequence goes on from NZ_JBSFNQ010000007.1 coordinate 143,830, forward strand.
GGGTACGGATGGGCAGGTTCCGGATGTCGGTACCCGGCAGACGGAACCTGCGGGAGCCGGGCGGTGTAGGAGAGATAGCGGCCGGCTCCGGAGGGGCTCCGGCGCTCGGCGGGCCGGGGCCACGGAGGTCTCAGAAGGGAGACGACGGATGGAGTGGGTTGGCGATGGTGACGTACACGGACTGGGTGTCGACGGGGCCGGCGAGTTCGTCGAGCCCGTGCAGCCGGGTCAGCAGATTGGCCTTGCAGCGGAGGGACGGCTCGTGCAGCAGTACGGCGGGCAGTGGCGAACCCAGGTCGGTGGCGGCTTGGAGGAAGCGCCGGAAGGCGGCGATGAGCACCCGTTCGTCGGCCAGGCCCTGGGCTCCGAAGGCGCCGATCATTCCGAGGACGTTGTTGACGCCCAGGTAGTAGGCGAAGCGCTCGTCGGCGACCGCGTCGGGGACGAAGGTGTCGCTCTGCGAGCCGATACCGGGCAGCCGGGCGTCGAGGTCCGCCCGGCGGGACTCCCGGAAGTAGTAGCCCTGGTTGTCGCGGTAGCGCCCGCCCGCCGGCCAGCCGTCGGCGCCGATCACGACCAGGGTGTTCTGCTGATGGGCTTCGAGCGCGACACCCGCGGTGCCGTCCAGCCAGAGGACCGGGCGGACGACCCGGTCGAGATAGCGCAGGAACCACTCCGTGGCCACCGCTCCGGTGGTCCGCCCGGTACGGGCCGCGAGCCGGGCGACGAGATCGGCCAGCCGGGAGCGGGTCCCCGGACGGTCCGGCCAGGGGCGGGGCGCGGTGAGCGCGGCGACGCAGACCGCGTCGTCGAGCCGGCCGAAGGGATTTCGCCGGAGGACGACGTCGTAGCCCGGGACCGGGCCGCCCCGGCCCGGTGCCAGGCCGGTGGTGTCGACCGAGAGCCAGGCCGGGTCGCGCACGATGGCGAAGCCGGGGTGCGCGGCCCGCCACTGCTCGGCGAGCCCGCTGTCGAGCAGCCGGTCCACTTCGACGCCGCGGTGCAGTTCCTTGCGGAGGTTTTCCCGGCGGGAGTTGGTGATGTGCAGGCCCAGGGAGAGTTTGAGCATCGCCGGGGCACCGGGGCGGTGCACCGTCCGTACGGAGGTGGTGGGGTACCAGGGGGCGCCGTGGGGGCCGAGGTCGTGGAGCAGTCCGGCGTCGAACAGCGCGGCGACGGCGGGACGGTGCCGGAGATCGCCCGCCTGCCAGGGGTGCAGGGGCAGCGGCACGGTGTGGCGCGGGTGCCGGAGATCGCCCGCGAGCCGGGTGACCAGCCGTTCCGCGGACAGGGCGTGACCCTGTTCGGTCCAGGAGGATCCCGCGGCGAGGACGGTCCGGTCGACGGCCGTCCAGTGCAGGGGGAAGGAGCCGCCGGACTCCGGTGAATAGCGTCGCGCCTCGGCGTCGGAGAGCCCTTCACGGCTCTTGGGCGCGGGATGGAGGGGATGGCCGAGGAGCAGGGACTGTTCGGCCGTGAGGAAGAGGTCGGCTCCGGGGACGGGGCCCGGGTGGGCCCGGCGTTCCGCGAGGAAGCCCGCGGTGCGGCGTACGGAGTCGGCGACCCGTCCGACGAGATCGCCGCAGTGCGGCAGTCCGGTCTCGCGGCCGAGCAGGGCCGCGAGGGTCACGGAGTCGGCGGTGGGTGCCCCGTCGGGGGCTCCGGCGAGGACGGGCGGCCCGAAGCGGTGCCAGCCGCAGGGTGACCAGTAGCGCACGGGGACGAGGAGGGTGATGCCGCTGGCGGGCAGCGGGACGGTCAGAGCGGCGGTGTCCGGCCGGCCGATGCCGTTCTCCCGGACCCAGCAGCGCAGCAGGTTCTCGACGGTGGCCGCGTCGGCGGCGCGGTGGGGGTCCGGATGGTCGAGGGGGTCGTCGTCCGGAGCCGCCGCGGACGGGGCGGGTACGGTCAGGGCCACGGCGGTCGGTCCTCCAGCGGTGCTGTTGCGCTGTAACAGATGCGTCGCACATCGGGTACGGCTCCCCCACGGCAACCAACCGGGCTGAACACTGTCCCTGCGGCCCCCGTACTCCGTATGTACCAACGACGGCGGCGGCCGGGGATCACGCGGTTCCGGAAGTTCTCTGTGCGGCCCCGCCGTTCCGGGCGCCCGGTGACCTTGTAAGGTTCCCGGCGGCTCCGTCGGGCCGTCGCGGCAGGGAGCCGGGCGGACCGGCCCGGTCCGGCGGGTAGGCCGGACCGGCAACCACCGAAGCACCGAAGCTCACTGGGGGGATCAGACATGCGACCCATTCGCCCGACGCTGGCGGCGGCTTCCGCCGTCGTCGTCCTCGCGCTGACCGCGACCGCCTGCGGCGGCGGCAGCGAGAACTCCGCAGGCGACGGGCCGAAGCTGCCCACGAGCCTGCCCACCGACGCCGCCGGGATCCCCATACCCGACGATCTGAAGAACCGGCTCAAGGAGCACGGGATCGATATCGACGCCTGGCGCAACGGCGAGTGGAAGAACTGGGACCGGGAGACCTGGCTCCGTGAGGCCCGGGACTTCGTGAACCCGATCATCGAAGGGCTCTGGGACCCGGACCGCATGCGGGATGCCGACAAGCCGGAGCAGCCCACCGACAACGACATCTCCGGCGACCAGGGGGTCACCGACCCCACTCCGCGCCGGGTCGAGGCCCGGGCGGTGGACGCCCCTTACCGCAGCAGCGCGCCGGAGGCCGGCAAGGTCTTCTTCGACGGTCCCAAGGGGTCGATGGTCTGCTCCGCGACGGTCGTGAAGGACCCGGCCAACCCGGGCAGGTCGAACCTCGTCTGGACCGCGGGCCACTGCGTCCACGCGGGCAGCAAGGGCGGCTGGTACCGCAACATCGCCTTCGTGCCGTCGTACAACAACCGGGCCCTGCCCACGGGCCGGCTGGAGAGCGTGCCGAAGACCGAGGTCGCCCCGCACGGTGTGTGGTGGGGCGACTGGGCCCAGACCTCCGACCAGTGGATCAAGGAGGGCGCCACCTCCGGCGGCCGCGGCGCGCCCTACGACTTCGCCGTCATCCATGTCACGCCCGAGAAGGGCGGTACCGGCAAATCCCTGGAGGAGACGGTCGGTTCGGCGGTGGAGGTCGACTTCAACGCCCCCGCGACCTCGGAGATCGCCCGGATGGAGGCCAGGGGATATCCCGCGGGTCCGCCCTTCGACGGTCAGCGGATGTTCCAGTGCGCCGACCGCCCCGGCCGGCTCTCCGTCAAGGCCGACCAGCCGACCATGCACCGTATCGGCTGCACCATGACCGCCGGTTCGTCCGGTGGTGGCTGGCTCACCGAGGGCGCCGACGGCAAGCCGGTGCTGGTGTCCAACACGTCCATCGGTCCGGTGTCGGCCGGCTGGCTCGCCGGGCCCCGCCTCGGCAAGGAGGCCAAGGGCGTCTACGACGCGGTCAGCAGGAAGTTCGCGGGCCGCTGACCCGGCCGGCCGGCGGGGTGTCCCGCCCGGCCGCTGTTCCACCGGGTCCCGCGCCGCTCCCCGGCGCGGGACCCGTATCCGTCCCCGGCCGCTTCCCGGGGGCACCGCTGCCCCGTTCCCCGGGTGCACCGTTCCGTACCACCAGGAGATCCGTCCCCCATGCGTTCCATACGCCCGCTGCTGACCGCCGCCGGCCTGGCCGGCGTGCTGGCCCTCACGGCGGCCTGCTCGCAGAGCGACGACCGGCCGTCCGGTGAACCGGAGGCGGCCGCGCCCCCGGCCGCCGGTCCCGGCAGCGCCTCCCCCTCGGCGTCGTCGCTACCGCCCGTACCCGCGGACCGTGCCACCCCCGCCGCCGGGAAGCCCGCTCCCACCCGCTCCGGCAACACCCGTACCGGCGGGACCGATCACCAGAAGTGGCGAGCGGGTGAGTGGAAGAACTGGGACCGGGGCAGCTGGCGGCGGGAGGCCGACGAGTTCGTCAATCCGGTGATCGACGATCTGTGGAAGCCCGACCGGATGGTCACCGCCGAACCGCCGGACCGGACCGTCGAACCGGACCCGGCGCCCGTCGTGGAGGACGGTTCGGACCCGGAGCCCGCAGCTGTCGGGGCGAAACCTGAGCAAACCCCGTACCGGCAGCACGCGGCGACCTCCGGCAAGGTCTTCTTCGATGCCCCCGAGGGCACCATGGTCTGCTCCGCGACGGTCGTGAAGGACCCGGCCAACCCCGGCAGGTCGAACCTCGTCTGGACCGCGGGCCACTGCGTCCACGCGGGCAGCAAGGGCGGCTGGTACCGCAACATCGCCTTCGTACCCGCCTACAACTCCCGTGGGCTGCCGACCCGGGAGCTGGCTTCGGCCGCTCCGGAGGACATCGCTCCGTACGGCACGTTCTGGGCGGACTGGGTGGCGGCGTCCGACCGGTGGATCGCCACCGGTGATCCCTCGGACGGCACCGGGGCTCCCTACGACTACGCGGTGCTGCATGTGAAGCCCGAAACGGGCACCGCTTCCCTGGAGGAGACCGTCGGATCGGCGCTGGACGTCGACTTCGCCGCTCCCGAGGCGCACCGGGTGCCGTCCCTCGTCGTGCGGGGCTATCCGGCGGCCGCGCCGTACGACGGCGCCCTCATGCACTCCTGCACCGGACGGCCCGGCCGGTTCGCCTTCGACCCGGCCGCACCGGCGATGTGGCGCGCGGGCTGCACCATGACCGGCGGCTCATCGGGCGGCGGCTGGGTCGCCGACCGCGCGGGCACACCCGTACTGGTCTCCAATACGTCCATCGGCCCGGCCGACCCGGTATGGCTGGCAGGCCCCCGGCTGGGCGAGGAAGCCGAACGGATCTACGCCTCGGTGAGCGCGAAGTACGCACCGCAGCCCTGAGCCCCGCCGCACCGGGCCGCCCGGGCTCGGCGGACGGCCCACCGGGCGCCCGGGCCGGAGCCGGACACCTCGGCCCGGCGGCCCGGCAGCCCGGCAGCCCGCAATTGGCAACCGGCAACCGGCAACCGGCCGCGACGACAGACGACCGTGCCCGCCCCCTCGCTTCGAGGGGGCGGGCACGGTCGGTTCCGGCCCGGCAACGGCCGGGACGGGGTCAGCTTCCGACGAGGGCGTACGGTGCCAGGGCCGAGGCCAGCTCCTCATGGACCCGCGCCTTGAGCAGCGTGCCCTCCGAGGTGTGCTCCTCGGAGAGGATCTCGCCGTCGGCATGGACCCGGGAGACCAGTCCTCCCTGGGTGTACGGCACCAGGGCCTCGACCTGGACCTCCGGCCTCGGCAGTTCGAGGTCGATCAGACGCAGCAGTTCGTCGATGCCCTCACCGCTGCGGGCCGATACGGCGATCGCCCGCCGCTCGATGCGCAGCAGTCGCTGGAGCACCACGGGATCCGCCGCGTCCGCCTTGTTGATCACCACGATCTCGGGCACGGAGACCGCGCCGACATCGCGGATCACCTCGCGCACGGCGGCCAGCTGCTCCTCCGGCACGGGGTGCGACCCGTCGACCACATGGAGGATCAGATCCGCGTCGGCGACCTCCTCCATGGTGGAACGGAAGGCCTCGACGAGATGATGCGGCAGGTGCCGGACGAATCCGACCGTGTCGGCCAGGGTGTACACCCGGCCGCCCGGCGTCTCGGCACGGCGGACCGTCGGGTCCAGGGTGGCGAACAGGGCGTTCTCCACCAGGACACCGGCACCGGTCAGCCGGTTGAGCAGGGACGACTTTCCGGCGTTGGTGTACCCGGCGATGGCGACCGACGGCACCTTGTTGCGCCGTCGTTCCTGCCGCTTGATCTCGCGGCCGGTCTTCATCTCCGCGATCTCCCGGCGCATCTTCGCCATCTTCTCGCGGATCCGGCGCCGGTCCGTTTCGATCTTGGTCTCACCGGGGCCTCGGGTGGCCATACCGCCACCGCCGCCGCCACCCATCTGCCGGGAGAGCGACTGACCCCAACCGCGCAGCCGGGGCAGCATGTACTGCATCTGGGCCAGCGCGACCTGCGCCTTGCCCTCCCGCGACTTGGCGTGCTGGGCGAAGATGTCGAGGATCAGGGCCGTCCGGTCGACGACCTTCACCTTGACCACGTCTTCGAGGTGGATGAGCTGGCCCGGCGAGAGCTCACCGTCGCAGACGACCGTGTCCGCGCCGGATTCCAGGACGATGTCCCGCAGTTCCTGGGCCTTGCCCGAGCCGATGTAGGTGGCCGGGTCGGGCTTGTCACGGCGCTGGATGACACCGTCGAGGACCTGTGCGCCCGCCGTCTCCGCGAGGGCGGCCAGCTCCGCGAGGGAGTTCTCGGAGTCCTGCACCGTCCCGGAGGTCCAGACGCCGACCAGGACGACGCGCTCCAGACGCAGCTGGCGGTACTCGACCTCGGTGACGTCCTCGAGTTCGGTGGAGAGGCCCGCCACCCGCCGCAGCGCCGCACGGTCGGAGCGGTCGTACTGCGCGCCGTCCCGCTCTCCGTCGATCTCGTGGCTCCAGGCGACGTCCTCTTCCATCAGGGCATCGGCCCGAAGGCTCTCGGTGCGCGGGTTCTCGGTGCGCGCGTCAGCGGAATTCCGCGGGTCCTGGGAAGGGGATGAAGAGGAGGTCATTGGATCCTTACGTCGGTGGGAGAAATGCATGCGCTCGTGGTGCCGAGCCCGGTCGTGCCGGAAGGGGCCCGTCACAGCCTCTTCCGGTACGGCCTTGTCAGTCACAACGGGTAACGGTCCCGGAAGATTCCCGGGTGCCGGATCCATGGGGTCCGCCGGGAGACCGGGGACCGCCCGCGGCGCCGACCCCTCGATGGTCGCACGCCGTGCTCGGGCCCGTCACCCCGGTTTCACCACCGCCCGCGCTGCGGGGTGCGGCAGGGTTCCCGGGCCCGTGCGGCCGGCCGGATCCGGGGCCGTCCGGGCGTCCGCGGGCGGCGGTGTGACCTTCCAGTCCGGATGCCCCGGCATGGGCGGGGTCCGCTCCCCGTACAGCCACTCGTCGAAGAAGGGGCCGAGGTCGCGTCCGGAGATCCGGGACGCCATGCGGGCGAAGTCGGCGCTGCCCGCCGTTCCGTCGCGGTACTCGCGCACCCAGGCCCGTTCCACCTTGTCGAAGGCGTCGGCCCCGATCGTCTGCCGCAGGGCGTACAGGACGAGCGCCCCGCCGTCGTAGACGATCGGACGGAACAGGCTGATCTTCCGGCCGGGCTCCGGCGGCAGGGGAGCCGCCGGCGGGCCGCCGTCCGCCCGCCACTGGTCGGAGCGCAGATACGCCTCGCGCATCCGGCGCTCCAGGGTGTAGCCGCCGAGTTCCTCCGCGTAGAGGGCTTCGTACCAGGTGGCGTGTCCCTCGTTCAGCCAGAGGTCCGACCAGGCGCGCGGGGTGACGCTGTCGCCGAACCACTGGTGGGCGAGTTCATGGACCATGATCGAATCGACGTACCACTCGGGGTATCCGGCGGTGAACAGCGACCGTTCGAACAGGGAGAGGGTCTGTGTCTCCAGTTCGAAGCCGGTGTTCGCGTCGGCGATCAGCACCCCGTACGTCTCGAAGGGGTACCGGCCGACCCGGCTCTCCAGCCACTCCAGCTGGGCCGGGGTCTTGGCGAGCCAGGGCTCCAGGGTCTCCCGGTCGGCCGCGGGCACCACGTCCCGCAGCGGCAGCCCCCGCGGGCCCTCCCGGGTGGGCACGGCGGACCGGCCGATGGACACCTGGGCAAGTTCGGTGGCCATGGGGTGCCGGGTGCGGTAGACGGAGGTCGTGGTGGCGCCGTTGTGGGTGACCCGCTTCCGTACGCCGTTGGCGACCGCGACCAGCCCGTCGGGGACGGTGATGCGGAAGGTGAAGTACGCCTTGTCGGAGGGGTGGTCGTTGGAGGGGAAGACCCGGTGGCCGGCGTCGGCCTGGTTGGCCATGGCGAGCCCGTCGCCGGTGCGGACCCAGCCTCCGGCGTTCCGGGGGCCGCGCGGGTCGCTGGTGTGCCGGACGGTGATCCGGGCGCGCGTATCGCGCTCCAGAGGCCTGCCGGGCCGGACGACCAGGTCCTCCTCGGCGGTCGCGAAGTCCGCGGGGTGCCCGTTCACCTCAACGGAGCGGACGGTTCCGTGGGTGAAGTCGAGGTTGAGCACCTCCAGCCTCCGGGTGATCTTCGCGTCGACGACGGTGACGGCGTCGAGGGGTTCGTTGTTGACGCCGCGGTAGTCCAGGGCGATGTCGTAGGCGACGACGTCGTATCCGGGATTGCCGAGGTACGGGAAGAGCCGGTCCCCGATGCCCAGGGCCACGGGGGCGGGCGGCGGCAGCGCGGCGGCGATCAGGGCGGCTGACGCGGCCCCGAGGACGGCGGTCCGCAGCAGTCCGCGGCGGGCCCGCGGCGGTCTGCCGGACCGGGCGGACAGCGGGGACCCGGGCACCGGGAACCGGGCGGACGGCCGGACAGTCGTGATGGACGGCATGTGCTACGGCTACCAGCGCGCCGCGGCCCATGGGCGGCGGCACGCTCCCAATCCCCCGAACGGGTCAGCCGGTGGCCGCCGGATGCTGGGTCCGGCTGACGTCGTACACCCCGGGGACGCCCCGCATCGCCCGCATCAGCGACGGCAGCCGGGCGGCGTCCGGCAGGTGCAGGGTGTACGTGTGCCGGACACGCTGCTCGCTGGGGGGTTCCACGGTGGCGGAGACGATGGCGGCGCCCTCGGTGGCGATGGTGTCCGTGAGGTCGGCGAGGAGCCTGGGGCGGCCGAAGGACTCGGCGACGAGGGTGACACGGCACCCCGTGGCATCCCCCCAGCGGACCGGGACGGGCTGCCGGTCGAGCGAGCGCATCCGGCCTACGGCGGGACACTCCTGGCGGTGGACGGTCACCACGCCGCCGCGTACCGGGAAGCCGGTGACGGCGTCGGGGGGTACGGGCGTACAGCAGCCGGCCAGCCGTACGACCGCCTCGCCGTCCGTTCCCTCGGCGACGAGACCGGCCGGCGCGCCGGTGCCCGCAGGGCGTTCCACGGCGGCGGGGACGGGCCCGCGGGGGGCGGCGGCGGGGAGGGCGGCGCCCCCGGGGTGGGCCTCCAGCCAGGCCGCGATCGCGATCCGGGCGGCGGGCGTCCTGGCGTGGTCCAGCCAGTCCGGGGAGGGGCCGGAGACCGCTTCCCGGGAGAGTTCCGGGGCGCCGTCGGCGACCCCGTCGGCCGCGCCGTGGCCGGCCGCATCGCGGTCGGCATCATGGCCAGCATCGTGGTCGGCGAGGAGCAGCTGGACGGCGTCGCCGTCCTTCAGGACCGTCCCGAGCGCGGCCAGGCGGCCGTTGACCCGGGCGCCGATACAGGCGTGGGCCCGCTTCCCGTACTGCGCGTAGGCGGCGTCCACACAGGTCGCGCCCGCGGGCAGACCGAGCATTCCCCCGTCGGCCCGGAACACCGCGATCTCCCGGTCCTGGGCGAGGTCGGCGCGCAGGGAGCTCCAGAAGGCGTCGGGGTCGGGGGTGGCCTCCTGCCAGGCGAGCAGCCGGGAGAGCCAGCCGGGCCGGGTGGGGTCGGCGCGCTCGCCGTCGGGCGCCTCGGCGGATTCGGCGGCACCGTCCGCCGTGGAGTACGGGTTGCCGAGGGCGATCACCCCGGCCTCGGCGACCCGGTGCATCTGGTGGGTGCGGATGAGGACTTCGGCGACCGCGCCCTCCGGCCCCGCCACCGCGGTGTGGAGCGACTGGTAGAGGTTGAACTTGGGGGCGGCGATGAAATCCTTGAACTCGGAGACCACCGGGGTGAAGCAGGTGTGCAGCTCGCCGAGTACGCCGTAGCAGTCGGCGTCCTCGGCAACCAGGATCAGCAGCCGCCCGAAGTCGGTGCCGCGGAGTTCGCCCCGCTTGGCGGCGAACCGGTGGACGGAGAGGAAATGGCGCGGCCGGATATGGACCTCGGCGGTGATGCCGGAGTCCCTCAGGACGGCGCGGAAGCGTTCGGCGACGTCGTCGAGGACGGCCCCCGCCGCGGTGTTGGCGGCGATCAGGGCGCGGGTGCGCTCGTATTCGGCGGGGTGGAGGATGGCGAAGGCGAGATCCTCCAGCTCGGTCTTGAGTGCCTGCACCCCGAGCCGCTCGGCGAGCGGGATGAGGACGTCCCGGGTGACCTTGGCGATACGGGCCTGTTTCTCCGGGCGCATCACCCCGAGGGTGCGCATGTTGTGCAGCCGGTCGGCGAGTTTGATGGACATCACCCGGACGTCGTTGCCGGTGGCGACGAGCATCTTCCGGAAGGTCTCGGGCTCGGCCGCGGCCCCGTAGTCGACCTTCTCCAGTTTGGTGACGCCGTCGACGATGTACGCCACCTCGGCACCGAACTCCCGCTCGACCTGGTCGAGCGTCACTTCCGTGTCCTCGACGGTGTCGTGGAGGAGAGAGGCCGTCAGGGTCGTGGTCTCGGCGCCGAGTTCGGCGAGGATGAGGGTGACGGCCAGCGGATGGGTGATGTACGGCTCGCCGCTCTTGCGGAACTGGCCGCGGTGGGACGACTCCGCGAGGACGTAGGCGCTGTGCAGCGGGGCGAGGTCGGCGTCGGGATGGTGGGCGCGGTGCACGTCCGCCACATGCCCGATGGCGTCCGGCAGCCGGTGCCGTCCGGCCGGGCCGAGCAGTGCGGCACGGCCCAGTCTGCGGAGGTCGAGCCGGGGCCGGCCGCGCCTGCGGCTGTGGGCACCGGGATTGGCGGCCTCTGCACTCATGGGGCACCTCCGCGCGGGGACTTCGGAACGCTGGGCCCGGCGGTCGGCGGAGCGGTCGTGCCCCCGGGGCCGGTGCTTGATGCTACCGAGCCCACCACGTGGAGCAGTCCGGCTCTCGCCCAGCGTGAACCGGATCACCCGTTCGAGCGAAGCTCTATCCGTCGGCGGTTTCGGAGCGTACGAGCAGGGCAGCTCCGATGTAACCCTCCGCGACGATGACGGCGGGGCCCGTCATCTCGATCTCCCCGTCCGGCCGCTCCGTGATCACCAGCCGTCCGCCCGGCAGGTCCACGGTGTACGTGGCGGGGAGCCCGGTCACCGCCGGGTCGGCACCGTCCCGCCGGGCGGCCGCGACGGCCACCGCGCAGGCGCCGGTGCCGCAGGAGCGCGTCTCGCCGGAGCCGCGCTCGTGCACGCGCATGGCGACATGGTGTTCACCACGGTCGACGACGAACTCGACGTTCACTCCGCGCGGATAGACCGCGGCGGGGGCGTAGCCGGGCGCGGTGTACAGGTCCCCGGCGTGGTCCAGGTCGTCGACGAAGGCGACGGCATGCGGATTGCCCATGTCGACATTGCGCGCGGGCCAGCTCCGGCCGTCCACGGTGACGGTGACACCGTCCTCCGGGAGGACGGCGCGGCCCATGTGGACGGTGATGTCGCCGCTGTCGGGGTGGTCCGCGGCGCCCTTGGCGATATGGACCTTCTTGACGCCGCCGCGCGTGGCGACGGCCAGTTCGCCGGGGCCGGTGTGGCCCGCGTGCTGGAGGTAGCGGGCGAAGACCCGGACACCGTTGCCGCACATCTCGGCGACGGAGCCGTCGGCGTTGCGGTAGTCCATGAACCACTCGGCCTCGTCCGCGAAGCGGCGGGCCTCGGGGTGGGCGGCGGAGCGGACGACGTGGAGCACGCCGTCGCCGCCGATCCCGGCCCGGCGGTCGCAGAGGCGGGCCACGGTCCGCGGGGACAGGTCGAGGGCGTTCTCCGGGTCCGGCACGATGACGAAGTCGTTCTCGGTGCCGTGGCCCTTGAGGAAGGCGACGGGCGCCGCCGGGCGACCGGTCTGCTGCGGGTGCCGCTGGGGCTGTGCGGTGCTCACGCCGTCCATCGTACGAGCAAGGTCACCGGACGGGGTGCGGCGGTCGGCTTCGGTTCCCGCTCCGGCTTCGGCTTCGGCTTCGGCTTCGGCTTCGGCTTCGGGGTCAGCGGAGCCGGGCGACGCGCCAGACGGCCAGCGCGACCATCAGGGCCGCCACGCCCACGTAGAGCGCGAGCACCCGCCAGTCCGGGCGCTCCCCCGAGCCCCGGGGCGGCAGACCGGGCCAGGTGTGCCCTACCCGGCGGGCCGCCATCACACCCCAGCCGGCCGCGCAGCAGCTGATCAGCAGGCCGAGCATGGCGACGACGGCGCCCGTCTCCCCCGTACCGAAGGCGAGGGGGAAGGCGAACATCAGGGAGCCGACGGCGGCGAGGACGACGATGGGCGCGAGCTGCCAGATCCGCAGCCGGCGGGCGGGCCGCAGTTCGACCTCGACCTCCCCGGCGAGCAGCTCTCCGTCGTCGGGGCCGTCGGAACTCAGTCCGGGCGCGCCGTCCACGGTGTCACGTGGCTGCTGCTCGGTGTCGTGAGGGCCGGCCTCCATCGCCACGCGCCCTCCCAACTCGGACTCCACGTCGATCGATGCTCGATGATGGCACGGCCGGGAGTGCCCGGATGACGGGCAGGGCGTCCCGATGCCATCACGTGATCAGGCTGTAACCGCTCGTTCGATCAACGCCAGCGCCCGTCGCGGAAGTTCCCCGCGGTCGGCCAGCGCCCCACTGAGCCAATGCACCCTCGGGTCCTTCCTGAACCACGAATCCTGACGGCGCGCGAAGCGTTTGGTGGCACGTACGGTCTCGTCGCGCGCCTCCTGCTCGGTGCACTCGCCCGCCAGGGCGGCAAGGATCTGCTGGTAACCGAGGGCGCGCGGGGCGGTCAGCCCGTCGCGCAGCCCCTGTCCCTCCAGGGTGCGTACCTCGTCGACGAAGCCCGCTGCCCACATCACGTCGACCCGCCGGGTGATGCGGTCGTCGAGTTCGGGGCGGGCGACGTCGACGCCGATCTGAACGGTGTCGTACACCGACTCGTGGCGGGGGAGGTTGGCGGTGAACGGCTTTCCCGTGATCTCGATCACTTCGAGGGCCCGGACGATCCGGCGGCCGTTGCCGGGCAGGATCGCGCGGGCGGCCTCGGGATCGGCGGCGGCGAGCCTGGCGTGCAGCGCGCCGGGGCCGGATTCGTCCAGTTCCCGCTCCAGCCGGGCCCGGATCTCCGGATCGGTGCCCGGGAACTCCAGGGCGTCGACGGCGCCGCGGATGTACAGGCCGGAGCCGCCGACCAGTACGGGGGTCCGGCCCGCGGCCAGCAGCCGGTCGATCTCGGCCCGGGCGCGCCGCTGGTACTCGGCGACGCTCGCGGCCTCGGTGACGTCCCAGATGTCCAGGAGGTGGTGGGGGATCCCGCCGCGCTCCTCGACCGTCAGTTTGGCGGTGCCGATGTCCATCCCCCGGTAGAGCTGCATGGAGTCGGCGTTGACGACCTCACCGCCCAGCTCCCTGGCGAGGAAGACTCCCAGATCGGACTTTCCGGCCGCGGTGGGGCCGACGACGGCGATGACCCGCGGTGCGGGGGCTGCACTACTCACCGTCCCAGTCTCCCAAACTCAGGGACGTGTCCCCGAACGAGCGAGGTGACGGGGCGCCCGGGGCTTCGTTCCTGTTGCGGAGTCGCGGGCACCGGTTTGCGGGCCCATGGGCCCGGACGGCGCGACAGGGCGCTCCGGGCGCCGCGGACCGCGGCCCGCACGAGGAGCTGATGGAGTGCTGATGAGCCTTTTCTCATGGTTCGGCCGGAAGAAGAAGGCCGGGCAGGAGCCGGAGCCCGGGCAGTGCGTCGCGGTAGCCGCCGGGGCGGCGGAGTCCGCCGAGGGCGCCGCCGGACCCGGCGCGGAGAAGGGCGGCTGCGCCCTGGCCGCGGACGGCGGAGCGGGGGCCGGAACGGAGACCGCGAAGTCCGCGGACGGCGCGGAGGCACCGGCTCCGGCCGGAGTGGAGATCCCGCGCCAGCAGTCGGCGGGCGATGTCGAGGGCAGCGAGGCCGGAGAGGGCGCGCGCCAGTAGCCGTCGCCCCCGGCACAAGATCCGTCCCGAACGCGAAACCGGCGCGGGTTTGTCACACTGGATGTCACCAGTCGCTCACGAGGGAAGGTGGCCCATGGGTCTCATGGACACGCTGAAGGCCAAGCTCGCCCCGGCCAAGGAGAAGGTCTCCGACCTCGCGCAGCAGCACGGGGACAAGATCGAGCACGGTCTGGAGAAGGCCGCCAAGGCGGTCGACTCGCGGACCAAGGGCAAGTACAGCGACAAGATCGAGACGGGGACCGGCAAGGCCAAGGAGGCACTGGACCGGATCGCGCACAAGGACGGCGGCACTCCCCCGCAGCCGCCCGCGTCGCCGCCGCCGGCCGCCTGAGGCACAGGGCCGTCCCCGCACCGGCCGAGGGCCGCGGAGCAGCTCGCCGCCCCCCATCTGCCGCCGCCGTACGGCCTCGGCGCCGGACCCGTGGAGCAACTGGCCGTCCAGC